>NZ_JAFMFX010000064.1:0-10498 GCF_017855895.1 Vulcanococcus sp. CPBay_Sum15L08_68
CTGCTGCTCGAGCTGCTCGTAGCTGGCTTCAAACGGACAGCCCTTGGCGCTCAGGCTGCAGTCCTGGCAGTAGCGGCCATCGCTGTAGCGCTCCAGGTTGGAGCGGTTGAAGAAGTAGGGCTTGTGGCTGAAGCTGCTGGCCACCCACTGCCAACTGAGGTTGTTGCTAGCCGGGTCCCCATCCAGCAGGTGGCGCAGGAACCACTGGGCGCCCGCCTGCCAGCGGATGCGCCGCCAGTGGACGACGTAGGCCGCCAGCCACATCCGGGCGTGGTTGTGCAGCCAGCCTGTCTGCTGCAGCTCCTGGCTGAAGCCATCCATGCAGGCCAGCCCCGTGCGGCCTTCGGTGATGTCGGCGGGGAGCTCCGGTGCATAGGCCCCGGGGTGATGGCCGGTCTTGAGCGGTTCCTGGTCGCTCCAGATCCCATCGCCCAGTTGCTCCCAGAGCCGCTGCCAGTAGTCCCGCCAGCCCAGCTCATTGATCAGCTTCTCGCTGGCCTGCCGCTGCTTGGTGCGGGCGAAAACGGCATCGCGCACCTCCGCCAGGCTGATGGCCCCGTGGCGGATGTAGGGCGAGAGCCGGGTGACGGGGCCGCTGAGGAAGTTGCGGGCCTTGGCGTAGCGCTCGGGTTGGACCCTGCGCAGGAGAGCATCCGCCTGGCTGCGTCCGCCCTGGATCGGGCTGAGGCTGCCGCTGGCCTCGGGGAAGAGCTGCTGCAGCGTGCGCTCAAGCGCGCTGCGATCGCTGAACTGGCGGGGGAGATCACCGGGGTGCTCCTCCCAGTTCAGGGGCACTCCGCGCGGGGTGGGGCTAGCCAACGATGGCGACTTGGGGTCCAGTGATCCTGGCGTCTGGCGCCTTCTGGGTGAGAATCACCGCAACGCAAGCGCCCGTTTCATGCTCCTCGATCTGCGCGGTAAGAAGGCCCTGGTCACCGGCATCGCCAATAACAAGTCGATCGCCTGGGGCATCGCCCAGCAGCTGCACGCCGCTGGCGCCGAGCTCGGGGTCACCTATCTGCCTGATGACAAGGGGCGCTTTGAAGGCAAGGTGCGTGAGCTGACCGCTCCCCTGGCCCCCACCCTGTTCGAGCCCCTGAACGTGCAGGACCCCGCTCAGATCGAAGCGGTCTTCGCCAAGGTCAAGGAGCAGTGGGGCCAGATCGATGTCCTGGTGCACTGCCTGGCCTTCGCCGGTAAGGACGAGCTGATCGGTGACTACTCGAACATCTCTCCCGAGGGCTTTGCCCGTGCCCTCGAGGTGAGCGCCTACTCCTTGGCACCGCTCTGCAAGCACGCCAAGCCGCTCTTCAGCGAAGGCGGCAGTGTGATCACCCTCAGCTACCTCGGTGCTGAGCGCGCGATCCCCAACTACAACGTCATGGGCGTGGCCAAGGCCGCCCTGGAAGCCTCAGTGCGCTACCTGGCCGCTGAGCTGGGCGAGAAGCAGGTGCGCGTGAACGCCATCAGCGCCGGCCCGATCCGCACCCTGGCCAGCTCGGCCATCGGCGGCATCCTCGACATGATCCACAACGTCGAAGAGAAGGCTCCCCTGCACCGCACCGTCACCCAGGACGAAGTGGGCGGGACCGCGGCCTTCCTCGCCAGCAACCTGGCCTCCGGCATCACCGGCCAGACCATCTATGTCGACGCCGGCTACTGCATCACCGGCATGTGAGCGGCAGACTGAGCTGAGGAGGGCATGACCATGCGCACGGGCGAGATCCATCGCGTCACCGGTGAAACCGATGTGCGCGTCAAGTTGAACCTCGATGGCACGGGCCAGTGCAGCGCCAGCACGGGCGTGCCCTTCCTCGATCACATGCTTCATCAGATCAGCAGCCACGGGCTGGTGGATCTGGAGATCAATGCCGTGGGTGACACCCACATCGACGATCACCACACCAATGAGGACGTGGGGATCGCCGTGGGTCAGGCCCTGGCCCAGGCCCTGGGGGACCGGCGCGGGATTCATCGCTTCGGTCACTTTGTGGCGCCCCTGGATGAGGCCTTGGTGCAGGTGGCCCTCGATTGCAGCGGCCGCCCGCACCTGAGCTTTGGCCTGCAGATCCCCGCTCAGAAGATCGGCAGCTACGACACCGAGCTGGTTAAAGAGTTCTTTGTGGCCGTGGTGAATAACTCCGGCCTCACCCTGCACATCCGGCAGCTGGATGGGGTGAATTCACACCACATCGTTGAGGCCTGCTTCAAGGCGTTTGCAAGGGCGCTGCGCCAGGCCACCGAGGTGGATCCGCGCCGCGCCGGAGCGGTGCCCAGCAGCAAGGGCGTGCTGGAGCGCGCGGGCGCCTAGGCCCGCTTAACACTCCGTTACGCGATGATGGCGGCGTCGCTCAGCGTCTTTGCCCATGACCGTCGCCCCCGCTCTCGGCTACGACCGCTCCGATTGGGCCAGCGCCTTCCGCAATGTTGGCGTCGAGCTTGATGGCGTCGCGCTGACCGCAGCCCGGGGCGCGATTCCAGCTGAGCTCGAGGGCACCTTGTATCGGAATGGTCCCGGCCGGTTGGAGCGGGGTGGTCAGTGGGTGCATCACCCCTTTGACGGGGACGGCATGATCACCGCCCTGCGGTTTGAGGGAGGTCAGGTCCAGCTGCGCAATCGCTTTGTGCGCACCGAGGGCTTTGAGGCCGAGGAGCAGGCGGACAAATTCCTCTACCGAGGTGTCTTTGGCACCCAGAAGCCCGGCGGCATTGCCGCCAATGCCTTTGACCTGCGTCTGAAAAACATCGCCAACACCCATGTGGTGCGGCTGGGAGATCAGCTGTTGGCCCTGTGGGAGGCCGCCGAACCCCATGCGCTGGACCCTGAGACCCTGGAAACCCGCGGCCTCAGCCGGCTGGATGGGTTGCTCAAGCCCGGTGAGGCCTTCAGTGCCCATCCCCGCTTTGACCCAGGCCACCATGGCGAGCCTCGGATGGTGACCTTTGGCGTGAAGGCCGGCCCCCGCAGCACGATTCGGCTGATGGAGTTCTCCAGCACCGGAGCACTCTTGGCCGATAGCCGCCACAGCTTCAAGGGCTTTGCCTTCCTGCATGACTTCGCGATCACCCCGAACTGGGCGGTCTTCCTGCAGAACGCCGTCGCCTTTAACCCGACGGGCTTTGTCATCGGCCAGAAGGGTGCCGCCCAGTGCCTCAGCTCAAAGCCTGGCGAGAAAGGGCAGTTCTGGCTGATCCCCCGCAGCGGCGAGGGCAAGCCGCTGCAGATCCCGGCTCCTGAGGGCTTTGTCTTCCACCACCTCAATGCCTTTGAAGACGGCGAGGAGCTGGTGGTGGATTCGATCTACTACGACGACTTCCCCTCGATCGGTCCGGATGTGGACTTCCGCCAGGTCGACTTTGAGTCGATTCCAGAGGGGCAACTGGTGCGTTGCCGTATCCATCTCGAGAGCGGTGCTGTCAGCACCGAAGTGCTCGAGTCGCGCACCTGCGAGTTCGCGATGGTCAACCCCGAGCGGCAGGGCCTGGAGGCCCGCTACAGCTGGATGGCCGTGGCGGAGCGGGAGCGCGGCAACGACCCCCTGCAGGCGATCAAAAAGCTGGATCTCAGCACCGGAGCGGGCCGGGTCTGGAGCGCGGCGCCCCGTGGCTTTGTCAGCGAGCCACTGATGGTGCCCCGCCCCGGTGCCACGGCCGAGGACGACGGCTGGGTGCTCTGCCTGGTCTGGAACGGTGCCCGCTGTGCCAGTGATCTGGTGATCCTGGATGCAGCCAGCTTGGCGGAGGTGGCGGTGCTGGAGCTCCCTCTGGCGGTGCCCCACGGCCTGCATGGGAGTTGGGCCCAGGCCTGATGCCCTGGTTTGTCAAAACCGAGCGCTTCCTGCGGCCCTACGTCGAGATGAAACCCCATCTCGAGGCCCATCGCCGCTGGGTCGAGCAGCTGCGTGGCCAAGGTCAGGTGCTCAGCAGCGGCTACTTAGTGGATGGTGAGGGTCAGCCCGGCGGCGGTGGGTTGTTGTTGCTGCAGGCCGGGGACTACAGCGAAGCCGAAGCGTTGATCCAGCAGGACCCGATGGTGCTCAGCGGCGGGGTGGAGTGGACGCTGCAGCAATGGCGCCCTGCGGTGGGTGATCTGGGGGTGATCTGAGCAGCCAGTTGGATTTGGTCGCAGGTGTGGCTTGATCCGGTTGTTGCTGCCTCGTGGATTGCCCGTAGACAGGAGTGATCAGCCCCCTGAGCCATGTTCAGCCTTCGATCCGCCGCCCTGGGCTTCTGCCTGATTCCTGCCCTCTCCCCTCTGGCGCTGATCCAACCCGCCCAGGCAGGGGGTGGTGATCGCTGCGGCGGCACCCTCTATCAACTGCAGGTCAGCCAAAGCGGCACCACCGCCTTTGACCGTTTTCGCTTCAACCTCGGCCTTGATGCCGAGGCAGGAACGAAGGCCGAGGCGATGGAGCAGATCAGTTCCCGACTTGAGCGGTTGCGCACAGCCTTGACCCCACTGGTGAGCGGGCGGATGACGATTCCTGCACCGCGCACCTATGCCATTGGTGGCGGCAGCGCTGGGCCTCGGCGGCAGCGGGCCAGCACCAATGTCTCGGGAGAGGTCAGTAAGGGCAACTACGACGCCCTGATCAAGGCAGCAGGCACGTTGCCTGGGGTGAGCCTGCGTGGCTTCACGTCGCTGGCTGCGAGCGGTAGTGCGGAAACAGTGCAGGCTCAGTTGATGCGCCAGGCCTTGGCCGACGGCAAGCGCCAGGCCCAGGCCACGGCCGATGCCCTTGGGCTGCGCAGGGTTCAGTTGCTGCGGATTAATCAGCGTGGCGGCTATGGGCCAAGGCCGATGCCCTACAACCGCGCCCTCTCGGCCAGCTTCAACCCAGAGGAAGCCCCGGCTCCTCGCAACTCGGTGAGCCTGGCGTTGGATTACTGCCTCTCTTGAGCCAGCAGGGCCTGCAGTTGGGGTTTTAGGGCTGCGAAGGCGCGGCCCCGATGCCCCACTTCGGCCTTAAGCGCTTTGGGCATCTCCGCAAAGCTGAGCTGTACTTCCGGCACATAGAAGACGGGGTCGTAGCCAAAGCCGCCATCGCCTCGGCATGCCATCAGGATTTGGCCTGGGCAGTGACCTTCCACCTCAAGGACCACACGACCACTGGGGTCAGCGAGGGCCAAGGCGGCGGTGAAGCGTGCGGAACGGGCCGCCGGGTCGATGGCGCCCGCGTCATTCAGCTCCTGTAGGAGCCGTTCAATGCGTGCTGCATCGGTGGCGGCGTAGCGGGCTGAGTGCACTCCGGGGACGCCGCCGAGGGCATCGACGCTGAGGCCGGAATCGTCGGCCAGGGCCCACTGACCTGTCGCCTTGGCCACGGCCTCGGCCTTGAGGCGGGCGTTGGCCGCAAACGTGCTGCCGGTCTCCTCCACCTCAATGCCCTCGGGCTGGGGTTGGGTGTCGAGGCCCAGGTCCTCCAGGAGTTGAGCGAACTCACGCACCTTGCCGGCGTTGCCGCTGGCGATCACCAGGGTGGTCATCAGATTCCTTCGGCCAGTTGGCGCGCCCAGGAGAGCACTTCAGCCACACGCGCTTCGCTCGGGGCTTCGCAATAGAGCCGCAGTAGGGGCTCGGTGCCGGAGAAGCGCAGCATCAGCCAGTGGCTGGGGCCGAGGCGCAGTTTCACTCCGTCGGTGGTGATCACCTCTTGAACAGGGGATCCGGCGACCTCCTTTGGCGGGGTGCTGGCTAAGAAGTCCTCCAGCCGCTGCCGGGTGGCCATGTCTTTGAGGCGTAGGTCCAGGCGGTCGTAGGCCGCGGCACCGCCGCAGCGCTCCTGCAAGGCACTGACGCGAACGCCCAAGGGTTGGCCCCCCTCCACCAGGGCCTCAATCAAGAGCAGCGCGGCGTAGAGGGCATCGCGCTCCGGCAGGTGGCTTCCGAAGCCAACACCGCCTGATTCCTCGCCGCCCACCAGCACGTCACTGCTGAGCATTTCAGCGGCGATGTATTTGAAGCCCACGGCCTTCTCGAGTACTGGACGGCCAAGGTCTTCGGCCACCAGTTGCATCAGATCAGATCCGCTCACGGTTTTCACCACCGAACCGCTCATCCCCTTGGCCCGGGCCAGGTGATCAATGAATAGGGGCATCAGCAGCTGGGTGCTGCAGAAACGTCCGTGTTCATCCACCGCCGCAATGCGATCGCCATCACCGTCAAAGACGATGCCCACGGCCGGCCGGCCGGCCAGGGTCGAGGCCCGCACCTCTGCGATCAGTTGCTGCAGGTAGGGGGCCAGGGGTTCGGGCGGGTTGCCGCCGAAGAGAGGATCGCGGTTGGAGCGGATTTCGCGCAGGTGATCGCTTTTCGCTGCACCTTCGAGCAGGCGGCTCAGTCCACCGGCCGCGGAGCCGTGCATTGGATCGACGATCACCTGCAGACCCAGGCGCTCGAGTCCGTCACTCAGGGCCTGGGTGTCGACCTTGGCTTTGAGGCCCGCGAGGTAGGTCCCCATGGCGTCAAAGCGCAGGGTCTCGCCTTGGATCGGCACGGAGATGCCGCCGGCCTGCAGCCGCTGCTCCACCCGCTTGGTGAAGTCCCCTTCCACTGATCCCCCGAAGGGGCCTTTGATCTTCAGACCGAGCCATTCCGGCGGGTTGTGGCTGGCGGTGATCACCAGTGCACCGAGGGCCTGGCGTTCCACCACGGCCCAGCTGGCGGCCGGAGTGGGGATGGGCGCTTCCGCCAACACCGGCACCAAATCGGCGCCGCGCACCGCGCTGCAGATCGCTTCAGCCAGTTCCGGCGCGAGGAAGCGGCGGTCGTAGCCGACCACAATCTCGCGGCTGTTCAGTCCTGCGGGTGCTGAGGCCTCCAGTTCCCGGGCGGACGCGGCAGCAACCGGCAGGAGCCTCTCGACCGTGATGTCCACGCCGAGGATGCCGCGCCAACCGTCGGTGCCGAAGGCAATGGGGCTGGCCTCCAGGGGCAGGGGCGCTGAAGCCATCGGAGCAGGGCAGGGGCGACATCCACGTGCTAGCAGCCTGCGGCGGCCACCTAGCGTCAGGGGGTGCCAGCTCAGATCCTGCTCAACGACCGCTTCTTGCGCAGTTGGTTGCGCTGCAAGCGCCGCGCCTGGCTGGATTGCCATGGCGATAGCGACCAGCGGCTCTGGACGTCCCACCGTGAACTGCAGCTCGATGAGCAGCGCCGCAGTTTCGCGACCTTGTTCCCTGAGCGCCCCGGCCATGGTGAGGCGGCAGCCCAGGCCGGAGCTCCGGCGGTGGTGGGCCTGCGGCTGAAGGGTGAAGGCGTCGAGGCCCACCCGCCCCTGCTCCAGAGGGTCAAAGGCGAAAGCCGTTGGGGGCCTCACAGCTATCGGCCGGTGTTGTTTCGGCCGGGACGGCGGACGACGCGCGAGCACCGCTACGTCCTGGCCCTCTGGGGGCGGTTGCTGGCGGAGGCGCAACAGGCACCGGTTCGAACCGCCTTGGTGCTCTCGGGATCAGGCCGGGGGTTGCAGCAGGAGACCGTCCCCTTGGCCGGCAGCCTGCCGCGACAGCTGGATGAAGCGCTGGAGCGCCTGGCCGAGGATCTGCGCCGGCCCACGCCGCCTCCCCTGGTGGCCGATCGCAAGAAGTGCGTGCTCTGCAGTTGGAAGGCCAGCTGTGACCAAGTGGCCGCGGCGGAGGGACACCTCAGCGAAGTCAGTGGGATCGGCGCCAAGCGGCGCGACATGTTGATGGAGCTGGGGATCGATCGTCTCGGTGCCCTGGCTGAGGCCGATCCAGGCGACCTGGCGGATCGCCTGATGACCTATGGCGAGCAGCACGCCGAGATTGCGCCGCAGCTGGTCACCCAAGCCCAGGTGCAGGCCAGGGGCGAACCGTTGCGGCGCGACCCTCTGGCGGCCCTGCCGGAGTTGGCGAAGGCACCTGGGGTGCTCATCTACGACATCGAATCGGATCCCGATGCCCGGGACGATTTCCTGCATGGCTTTGTGCGGCTGCCGCGCAATCCCGATGGCAGTTGGCCGGATCTAGCCCAGGCCTCCGCTGCGCCTTATCACCCGGTTCTGGCCCTGCTGGAGCACGGTGAGGAGCGGCTCTGGCAGCGCCTGATGCGTTTGCTCGAGGCCTATCCCGATTGGCCGGTCTTGCACTTCGGCGAAACGGAGGTCTTGGCCCTGGTGAAGATGGGCCAACGCTTGGGGGTGCGCGAGCGGGAGCTCAAGGCCCTACGGGCCCGGATGCTGGATGTGCATCAGCGCCTGCGCCAGCACTGGTGGATGCCCACCAACAGCTACGGGCTGAAGGCGGTGGCCAGTTGGCTCGGCTTCCGTTGGAGCCAGCAGGGTGTCGATGGCGCTCGGGCCCTGCTCTGGTGGCGGCGCTGGCGCCTGGGCGGAGCCGGCGCCGATGGCCGTGGCTCCCGCCAGAACCTGCGCCGGATCTTCCGCTACAACCACGACGATGCCCTGGCGACCTGGGTGGTCGCCCGTTGGCTTCTCGATCAGCCCTGACCGCCAGCGCCGATTGGAGGCGCGATAAAGGCCAGGGGTGTGCTGATGGTCACCTCGGTGCCGTCTGCCTGCAGGGTGCTGGCTTCGAGCTGAGAGCGGCGGATCAGCGCCAGCCCCCGGCCGCCCTGAGAGGAGGTCACCACTCCAGCCCGCTCGCCGCCGGCGCTGCTCAGGGTTGTGCCGGGCTCGAGGGCTTCGCTGCTCTCCCAGTAGCGCAGCTGTTGCTTGACCCCGTCGTAGGTGGCGAGTTTCGCCAGGGTCTCCTGGCCCACGTAGCAACCCTTGTTCAGGCTCACCCACTGGGCCAGTCCGAGTTCAAACGGATTGGTGTCGTCGTTCAGTTCACTCGGTTCGGCGGGCAGGCCATGGCGCAGGCGGTTGGCTTCCACCTGCTCGCCGGACCATTCCGGCAGGTCAGCGAGCCATGGCGGCAGCTCCTCGTCAGATCGCTGCAAGACAACGGCGGCATTCGGACCGCTGCCGAGGTCGACTCCGGGTCGCAGCAGCACGCTGTCTTCGGTTTGGGCTTCGCCCTGCCACTGCCAGAGGGTGGCCGGCTGAACAGCGCCCAGCCGCACGTTGTCGGCGGGGAAGAGCACGCGATCCAGGCCGGCGCGGATGGCCTCACCATTTCCTGCGATGACGATCAGCTCAGCGCCTGCGTCATCGACGCAGACCAGCGCCAGGCCGCGCATTCGGGCCGTGGGACTGATCAGGCAGGTCGGCAGGCAGTCTCCGGGTTTGGCCAGTTCAATCGCTTGACTGCTCTGGCCGTGCAGGAAGCGGCGGGTGTCGCTGCCCTCCAGGCGGATCAAGCTGACGGGAGTGCCCCAGCGGCTGGCTGCGCTCATGCCTGGTGTGCGGCTGCGACTTCATCCAGCTGGAACAGGCTGCGCAGCTCCAGGCCGGCCTCCTGCATGGCAGCCAGACCGCCTTCCTGGCGATCAACGATCGTCACGACGCGCTCGACCACATACCCCGCTTCGCGCAACTGCTTCACCGCTTTGAGGGAGGAGCCACCGGTGGTGACCACGTCCTCGAGCACGGTGATCCGGCTTCCCGCTTCCGGCAGGGGCCCTTCCAGCCAGGCACCGGTGCCATGGCCTTTGGCTTCCTTGCGGACGATCAGGGCATCCAGGGCTTGACCGGCCAAGGCCGCGGCTTGGGCCACGCCGCTGACCAGGGGGTCGGCGCCGAGGGTCAGGCCCGCGACGGCCACAGCGCCGGGCTCCACCAGTTCCAGCATTTGGGCCGACAGCAGCGCGAGGCCCAATCCGCTGAGGCTGACGGGCTTGCAGTTGACGTAGTGACTGCTGGTGCGACCGGAGGCCAGGGTGAAGTTGCCGTGGCGGTAGGCCCGCGTGGCCAGCAGCTCCAGCAGCAGTTGCCGCTGTTCGGTGCTGGTGGAAGGCAGGGAAACGGTGGTAGTCACTCCGCTGGCGTCGAGCTCTCGGTCTGTCTAGTTTGCGCCTAGAGCCCAGAGCCCCAAGGGATGCAGCTGCTCCGCTCACTCGCCATTGCTGCCGCTGCGGCGGGATCGCTGATCCCGGCTGCTTCAGCGGGCCCCGTTGTCTGCCGCACCAGCATCGAGGCGCCCCTCGATGGTTCTCCGCTGGTGGAGGTCAGTCGCTGCGGGCCGGTGACGACCACCCCTGAGCTGATGGAGCAGCGCTTCTTCAGCTACACCGCGCCCTATGCCCGTGGGGTCAGCGTCGTGAATCAGATCACCGATGTTCTCGGCATTGCCATGGGCGGCCGCGAGGGCAACCGGGTGATGGGTCTGGGTTTCCCCGATCAGACGATCGTCTGGGACGGTTCGGCGGTGGAGAACACCTATCAAGTGCTGCTGGATCAGCAGAGCACCCCGCTGCCTTGGCGCACGGCCGATGTCTCCAATGGCTTCTGCCAAGGGTTGCCCCAGGGCGGCTGCAGCAACCTCTCTGCTCCCGTGCGCGGCCTGTGGTAAACCACAACCGCCGGGGGTCTAGCAATCTGGTGAATGCAGCGGACTCATAATCCGCCTTAGGCGA
>NZ_JAFMFX010000013.1:0-39304 GCF_017855895.1 Vulcanococcus sp. CPBay_Sum15L08_68
GTTCCGGGAACTCCGTAGGATGCCGCCCATCCTTAAGGCCCGCTGCCCTGATGGCGAACATCGACCACGCCCCAAGCCGCACGATGCTCAACCTGCTGCACGTGCTGCCGGCCTTTGCCGATGAAGCGGAACTGCGGCTGAACACCATCGTTGAGCTGAACAGCAACACGATCAACAAGTACGAGCTGATCACCGAAACCGGTCACCTCAAGCTCGATCGCGTCGGCTACTCCTCCCTGGCCTACCCCTTCGCCTACGGCACCATCCCCCGCACCTGGGATGAGGACGGCGACCCGCTCGACATCGAGATCGTCGGTGTGACCGAGCCCCTGGTGCCCGGCTCCCTGGTGGAAGCCCGCATCATCGGCATCATGAAATTCGACGACGGCGGCGAAGTCGACGACAAGGTCATTGCCGTGCTGGCCGATGACAAGCGCATGGACCACATCACCAGCTACACCCAACTCGGTGAGCATTGGCTGAAGGAAACCCAGTACTACTGGGAGCACTACAAGGACCTCAAGAAGCCCGGCACCTGCCGCGTCAATGGCTTCTTCGACTCCGCCGAAGCCGTCAAGATCGTCAAGGAGTGCGAGGCCCGCTACATGGAAGTCATCGCTCCCAAGCTGGTCAACTGATCGCAGCCAAGCCCCCAACCGGGGGCTTTTTTCATGGCTTGGAGTCCGCGGACGCTTGGGCTCGAGCCACGGCCCGCGCCATGCCGTCGCGGCTGGCCAATCCCTGCAGGGCCTTCACGGGAAGGCCCGTGGCAGGGAGGGCGCTGGGGAGATGGGGCAGGTCCGGCAGGGCGAGATCAAAGACCGGCAGCTGACGCAGGCCGTTGGGACGCAACTGATCTTCCAACTGGGCGAGGTTCGCGGAAGCCGGCAGCCAGAGCAGCTCCGAGCGCCGGCAGTCCGCCAAGGTGACAGCCGGCCCCAAGCCGGTGAGGGCCCGCTGCAGGTCAGCCAGGGTGACCAGGCCCACCACCCAGTTCTCCTGCTCGACCATCAGGCAGTGACCATGGGCCGAGAGCAGTTGCTGCAGCGCTGACTGGGCCGACTCCGCAGCATTGAGCACCAGCGGTGCCTCGGGCTCAAAGGCATCGAGCACCGGCAGGGATGCCAAGGCATGACGGCGCTGGTCCTCAATCAGATCAGGCCCCAGCAGACCGGGGTCAGCCAGGCCCTGCCAGCGCTCCACCAAGGCTGCACTCAGACCCGCGGCCGCCATCAGCGGCAGGACGATGCGGATGTCACGCGTGAGCTCAAACAGCAGCAAGAGGGCGGTTAAAGGGGCGCGGGCACTGCCGGCCAGAACCGCAGCCATCCCGACCATGGCGTAGGCGGGGGGTTCCGCGACCGGCAGGCCAAAACCGCTATCCCCCAGCAGTTGGCCATAGACGTTGCCCAGCACCGCGCCGGCAAACAGCGACGGCGCAAAACCACCGCCCACAAAGCCTGTGGCACTGCTCAAGGCCGTAGCCAGCAGCTTCACCAGCAGCAGACCCACCAGGGTGAATAGGGCGATGCCGCCCCCACTGCCGAGCAGCGCCTCGATCGTGTCGTAGCCCACCCCAAGGACCTGGGGAAAGCCCAGGGCCATCAAGCCAATGGCCAAGCCCCCCAGGGCAGGCAGGGACCAAGACGGCAGGCGTCCCAGCAGGCGCTGGACCCGTGGACTCCGGCCAGCCGCCAGCAGGCGCAGGAGCGCCAAGGACACTCCGCTCGCCAAGAGCCCCAAGCCCAGATAAAGGGGCAATTCCAGGGGCGAGCGCACCTCGTAGGCCGGCAGGCGAAAGATCGGGTCACTGCCCAAACAGAGCTGCGTGACAAGGGCGGAGGCCACCGCAGCCACCAGCACTGCGCGGATACTGGGACGGCCGGGGATGGTGCTGTAGCTGCCCTCAAAGGCAAAAAAGACACCGGCGATCGGGGCCTTAAAACCGGCCGCCAGTCCAGCCGCAACACCTGCCGCCACCAAGGCCTTCTGGGACTCGGGGGGCAGTCCGCCGCGCATCCCAAGCCACAGGCCAATGTTGCCGCCGCTCTCCACGCTGGGCCCCTCAGGACCAAGGGACGCGCCGCTGCCCAGGCTCAGCGAAGCGCCCAGCAAACGCTGAAAGGGCAGCTTGGGCTTGGCCTGAACCGCGCCGTCAGCCATGGCCATCAAGCTGGGCAGTCCTGGACCCAGGTCCCTGGACCACAGCCGCAGCAGACCGACCCCCAATCCCCCGATCACGGGCATCAGCACCACAGGCCAGGAGGCCAACCACAGGGGAAGACCGCCCGTGATCGCTGGTGTGGGATCGGGAGGAAGCGGCGTGGGATCCGGCAAAAAGCCCACGCCCCCCAGACCGATCTGCAGCAAGGCCCGCAGCGGTGTGCCGCTGTCGACCGGCAAGGGATCCACCGGCAGAACGGGCGGCTCGGGCTGGGTCTGTCCCACCAAGGCCAGGGCCCAGGACACGGCCGGGCCAAACAGACCGTTATTGATCAGGCCGAGCAGCTCGTGGAAGCCGACCACGGCCAATCCGGTCAGACCGCCAACGAGGGCCGCCCAGGCCAACAGGCTCCATTGAAACGGAAGGGGCCGAGCCTCATCGAGCTCAGGCGGGGCCCCGTCCGGAAGGGTGTCAGGCCTCGGGCCGAACGGTTGCAAAGATCTCCTCCAGGATCTCTCCTGCTCCCTGGGCCTTCAGTTTGTGGGCCAAGTCAATCCCCAGGGCTTCAGGGTTGGTTTGATCCCCCTGCACCTGATCGCGGATCAGACGCTTGCCATCCAGGCTGGCGACCATGCCGGTGAGCACGAGCTCGTCCCCTTCAAAACGGGTGTTCACACCGATGGGGACCTGACAGCCGCCCTCCAGTTCGCGCAGGAAGGCGCGCTCAGCCAGGCAGCGACGGGCGGTGGGAACGTGCTCCAGCACTTTGATCTGCTCCAGCACCTTGGCGTCGCCATCGCGGCACTCAATCCCCAGGGCCCCTTGACCCACGGCATGGAGGGAGATGGAGGGATCGATCAGCTCGTGGATGCGATCGCCTAGGCCCAGGCGACCGAGACCGGCGGCGGCCAGGATCAAGCAATCGAATTCGCCGGAATCGAGCTTCTCCAGGCGGGTGATGACGTTGCCGCGCACATCCTTAAAGGTGAGGTGCGGGTAGTGGTGACGCAGCTGGGCCAGACGACGCAGGGAGCTGGTGCCCACCACGGCCCCTTCAGGAAGGGTCGCGAGGGTCTTGTCCTTGTGCTTCTCGTGCACCACCAAGGCATCGGCGGGATCCTCCCGCTCGGTGATGCAGCCCAACATCAGCCCCTCAGGCAGGTTGGTGGGCAGGTCCTTCAGGCTGTGGACGGCGATGTCGGCACGGTCCACCAGCATCTGAGCCTCGAGCTCCTTGGTGAACAGACCCTTGTCCCCAATCTTGGCCAGGGCCACATCGAGGATCTTGTCGCCCTGGGTGGCCATCGCCTCGATGGTGATCTCGAGACCGTCATGGGCCTTGGCTAGCTCGTCACGCACCCAATGGGTCTGGACCATGGCCAGCTGGCTGCGGCGAGAGGCAATGCGCAGTTGGGAACCAGCCATCGGAATGCATCAAGGCAGCAAACAGCCGCCAAGCCTAGGGAGTGGTGTGCCCATCGCGGCCAAAGGCCGCAAAGTCTTGATCAGTCGTCGTTTGCGAAGAGGGCCAGGGGAAGGGGTCCCCAGGTGTCCTCGGTGCTGGGATCCACGGGGTTGTGTCCAGTGATCAACAGACCTTCGCCAAGGCCGCTCTCACGGCGCACCAAAAAACGACCGTTGTTCTGATTCGCCTTCAGGAAGACGGGGCCCTCGATCGTCGCCAGCTCCTCACCGGCTGGATCCAGCTCCAGGGTTTCCCAGGAGAAGCGCTGCTCAAGCGCCCGCAGGGTCGCGACCGCAAGGGCTGCGGAGGGGGCCATCACACCCACGGTGAACCACTCGCAGGTCGCCATGGCCTGGGTCAGTTCCTCCAGCAGTTGCCCCTGCTCAGCTGAGGAGAGCTCAGGCGCCGTGCGCAGTCCCTTCAGTGATGCCAGCAGCGAGGGCCCGTCAGCCATGGATGGAGGAAGAGGTGGGGTGGTGCCGTTCCCAGACGGTGAAACCGGCCAGGCAGAAGCTGAGCCACACATAACCGACGGCCGCCCCAGCCAGGATGTCCGTTGGCCAATGGGCGCGGCAATAGAGGGTGCTCAGCCAAACCAAGGCGACCCAAAGACTCGAGAGGAGAAACAACGGCCGGCGCAGCCTGGGGTAGTGGGCCGCCAGCAGGGTGCAGCTCATGAAATAGAAGACCACCGAACCCGCTGCATGGCCGCTGGGAAAACTGCGGCCACTCAGCTCCAGCAGGCTGGCGTCGGGGCGGGGTCGATCAAACCAGGGCTTCAGCAAGCGATCAACGATCACCAAAATGCCGCCGGTTCCGGCCACGACGCAGACCAAATCAGGCCAGAAGCGCTTGAAGGCCAGAAAGCCCAGAACGGCCAGGACCAAAACAGCGGTCACATGAATGCCACTGGCTTGATAGACAACCAGCAGGAGCTGTCCAAGCCAGGCGGGGATGCGCTGGTGCAGCCCATCGAGCAGGACGCGATCGAAGGAGTCCGGGGCATTGGCCTTGAGGGTTGGACTCACCACCAGCAAGACAACCGCAATGGCCAGGGTCAACAGCAATCGGCGCCGTCCAAGGGCGTTCAACCACTCACGCAGAAGAGGAGGCATGGCGATCACCGTCTCTGGCTCAACTGATCGAGGGTGGTGCGGTCCAGTCTGATCAGGCGGTGGGCATCCAGGCGGCCCAGCAGCTCCGCATCACCGGGTCCCACGCCAAGGTCCAGCAATTCACGATCAGACCCCAGGACCAACACCGAGTCAACGGGCAGGGCTTGGGCCTCCAGCTGATCGATGGCCGAACGGGCGTCGTGAACGAAGAGCACCGGACGACCGCTGTAGAACACCACGCTGTAGCGCTTGTAGCCCGCCACCAGCAGCGGTTCACCCGGCGCAGCTGAGGCCGCAGCCTGACGGGCCAACACCCGGATCGGCAGCAGGCGCTCACGATCCATCAGGGGCGCCAAGACGGGAATCACCAAGGCCAAAACCGCCGCAAACCCAGCGGCATTGGGGAGCCAAAGCCAACGCAGGGCGTCGCCATCCCGCGCACGAAGCAACCAGATCAACGCGCCGCAGGCACCTGCCAAGGGGAGTGCCAGCAGCCAGGGCAAGCCGGACTGGGCGATGGCATCCGCGAAACCGGGGTAGGCCGGATCCACCTCAATCAAGCGAGGGGCAAGGACGGCGGCCAAGGCCATCAGCCCCAAGAGCACGGCATTGAACCAACCGCTGCCCCGCTGCAGACGATCCAGCCAAGGGGGATGGCCCGTGCCCGGGGAAAGGGGCGCAAACAAGAGGCCCACCAGAAGGACTGCACCCGGAACGGCCGGAAGGATGTAGCCGGGCAATTTGGTCGCCGCGGCGGAGAAGAAAGCCACCACCACCACAAGCCAAATCAAGCCGAATTGGGCGAGGGCCTCGCCCGCATCACTGCGATGCCAGCGCTGGGGAGCCCAGACCTGCAGCTTGAGGATTGCCGCCGGGAGATAGAGCGACCAGGGCAGTGCCAGTAGCAGCAACCAGGGCAAATAAAACCAAGGGGGACCTGGGTGGGCGTAGATCACCGAGGTGAAGCGCTCCAGGTTGCTGAAGCCGATGAAGCGCGCGAGGAAGGTGAACCCGTTGGCCTGGGTCGCTGCCACATACCAAGGCAGGGTCACACCCAAAAACAGGGACAGCAGCGCCAGCCATGGGGTCTGACGAACCTCCGGCCAGAGATCACGCCGCAGCAGCAGAAAACCAATGATCACCAGGCCGGGTAGGAGCAGGCCAACGGGACCTTTCGCCAGCACCGCAATCCCGCAGAAGAGCGCCAACACCACATGGCCCAGGCGCCTCAGGACCTGTTGATCCCTGCGCCAGTAGGCCAGGGCAAAGCCCAACAGGGCCAGGCTGATGCCACTGGCCAGAAACATGTCGGTGACAGAGGAGCGGCCCCAGCCCACCCAGCCGGGACTCAAGGCCAACAGCCCGCTGCAGAGGGTCGCGCGCCCCAGCCGTTGACTCACGGACTCCGTCGATGGCGCCAGGGCTAGCAGCAGACCAAAAACGGCAAAGACAACGGCGCTGGCGGCGAGGGCCGCAGGGAAGCGGGCTGCCCATTCACTGACACCGAACAGCTGGAAGCTGAGGCCCACCATCCAGTACCCCCAAACGGGGTAATCGAAAAAGGTTTCACCGTTCCAGCGGGGGGTGACCCAGTCACCGCTGAGCACCATCTGGCGGGGCACCTCAACGAACAACCCCTCGGTTTTATCCAGTAGGCCCAGGCTTCCCAACTGGTTAAAGAAAGCCAGAACACAGAGGCCCAACAGGGCGGCGATCGCCGTGATGAGCGCCCGGGAGGGATTGGCATCCAGCCAAGTTCTGAGCCTCTGCATCACTAGTTGGGGGTGTTCCAGACGAAACGGCTACTGGCGGCGTAGTTCCAGACGAACACCACAATGATCCCGGCCAACTGGGCCCAGAAGACATTCGGTGCGATCAGGCTGTAGTAGGCCGAAGCCAGGCCCACATTGGCCATCACCGGTAGGGAGGCCACCAACAGGAACTTGAACAGTCCGCGCAGCAGCAGGATGCCCTTCAAGCGAGCGAAACGGAAGGTCAGGGCGTTGTTGATCAGGTAGTTCGAGCTGGCTGCCGAGATCACACCGATCGGGAGCGCCTGCTCAAAGCCAAGACCCCAGAGAGCCATGAACAGCTGCGTGATCAGCAGCTGCACCGCAACGCCACTGAGACCGACCAAACCAAAACTGATGGCTCGCCTGGGCAGCAGGCGGAAGCTCAGGGTGTGGAGGATTGAGATCAGGAAATCCCAGAAGATGGCCAGATCCAGCTTGGAGCTGCCATAGGTGCGGGGCTGGAAGGTCAGGGGCACCTCGGCGGTGCTCAAGCGCCCACGACTCACCGCCAGCAGTTCGTAGAGGAACTTGAACCCGTTGACATCCACGCCACGGATCAAGGGAAGCAGCGGCTCCAGGCGCAAAGCAAAGAAGCCACTCATGTAGTCCGTGAGATGGGCATAGCGCTTGGGCAAGCTGAAGCGGGCACTGGCATTGGCCCACGTCGATCCGGTTTCCCGCCGATCGCTCAGCCCCAGGATCTGGGCCTCGGGATGGAAGCGGCTGCCGATGACCAGGTCCGCACCACCGGCTTCCAGGGTCTCGATCGCGCGGCGGACAGAGCCAGGCTCGTGCTGGCCATCACTGTCCATCACCAGCACAAAGTCGCCCGTGGCATCCAGCAGACCTTCTTTGATGGCGCTGGCCAAACCGGAGCGCCCGACCCGGCGGATCAGACGGAGCCGCGGTTCGTCATGGGCGAGCTGGCGGACCAGCTCAGCGGTCCCATCCGCCGAGTCGTCATCCACCACCAGGATTTCCAAATCCCACTGCTCACCCAGGGGAAGCAGCTGGGCCAGAAGCGGCTCGATGTTGCCCCGCTCGTTGTAGGTGGGCAGAACAATCGAGACCCGCAAGCCCATGGAATCCTCAAGACAAAGCCGGCGGGAAGACCCGCCGGCGCCTGAACCTTAAACCGCTTGGACCGCAGTCAAAGAGTTGGTTACTTGATGTACTCCTTGAGCACGCCATTGCGGTTGGGGTGCCGCAGTTTGCGCAGGGCCTTGGCCTCGATCTGGCGGATGCGCTCGCGGGTCACATCAAAGATCTGCCCGATCTCCTCGAGGGTCTTCATCCGACCATCGTCCAGGCCGTAGCGCAGGCGCAGCACATCGCGCTCACGGGGGCTCAGGGTCGCCAGAACGCCTTCGAGATCTTCCCTCAGCAGGTTCTTGGCGACGTCCTGCTCAGGATTCTCGATATCAGCCTCAATGAAGTCACCCAGGCGGGAGTCTTCCTCCTTGCCAATCGGTGTCTCCAGCGAAATCGGCAGCTGAGCACTCTTGGCAATGAAGCGGAGCTTCTCGATGGTCATCTCCATCGATTCAGCAATCTCCTCTTCAGTGGGCTTGCGGCCGAACTCTTGAGAGAGGGTCTTGGTGGTCTTCTTGATCCGAGAAATGGTCTCGTACAGGTGGACCGGCAGACGGATCGTGCGGGACTGATCCGCAATCGCGCGGGTGATCGCCTGACGAATCCACCAGGTGGCGTAGGTCGAGAACTTGTAGCCCTTCTCGTGATCGAACTTCTCGGCGGCGCGAATCAGTCCGAGGGAGCCCTCCTGAATCAAGTCCTGGAAGCTCAGGCCCCGGTTCATGTACTTCTTGGCAATCGACACCACCAAACGGAGGTTCGACTGGACCATCTTTTCCTTGGCGCGGCGACCCAACATCAGGCGCCGGCGGAACTTGACCAGGGGCATCTCGACGAGAGCCGCCCACTCCTTGGTGTCGGGGTAGTGGCCGTTGTCTGCCTCGAACTGGTTCGCTAGCTCCTCGAGCTGCAGCAGGTCCGCAATTTTGCGGGCCAGCTCAATCTCCTCGTCAGGACGCAGCAGTCGAATCCGGCCGATCTCTTGGAGATAAACCCGGATGGAGTCTTCGGTGTAGACACCCTTCGGCCCGATCTTGATGCTCGCCAGGGCTTTGGCGGTTTTCGCTGCATCCTTCTCCGTGGCCTTGGCATCGGCAGCTGGAGCCTTACCCGCCGCTGCAAGCAGCTGATCAGCCGCCTTGTCCAGGTCGGCGGCCGCGGCCTTCTTGCTGGTGGCTTTCGATGCCGCAGCCTTTGTGGAAGCAGCCTTGGTCGATGCAGGCTTTTTGCTGCTGGCGGCCTTGGTGGAGGCCGCTTTCGTCGATGCAGCCTTCGTGGCCTTGGCCTTGGTTGGGCTGACCTTGTTCGCGGCCTCGGCGTCCTTCTTGGTCTTGCTGGCGGCCTTGGCCTTCGTCACCTTGACGGTCTCACCCGAAGAATTGGCCACGGCGAGGATTTCAGCAGCGGGCTTTTTGGCCGTCGCAGCTGCCTTCGTGGTCGTCTTGGTGGTCGCTGACTTCTTTGTCGCAGCAGCAGGACTCATCGCGTTCGGCTAGATGATGTTGAGGCGGTTGACACGTCAGACGCAGACCCGACCAAGCCAAGGGCGAGGTGCCAATCATCGATCGACCGGAGTCGGCGAAGGGCCGCATCGATCGGGCGACAGAGCCGGTCAAGGCTCAATGACCCATGGGAACGATGAATTGGTGGGGCGTCAACGAACCCAGCAGACTTGCCAAGGGACTTGGCGGCGTGCTGAGGGGAATAGAAAGGAATGGGAACGGGGCCAGAAGCCCAGCAAGGCTGTCAGGGGTGGTCGCAGATCGGGCGCGCAGCAGTGCTGGCTGTCCTCAAGATCTTCCCGCTGGACGGAACTTTGCCGGGTTCCGACTGCAGCCCTATGGACTGCTCAACAGACTCATCTTAAGAAACTCCCAAGAGCTTTGCAAGAGTGACCGGCCCCACCCCAGCAGATGGCCAGGGTTCCTGGGTCCAGGTCTGGCTTGAGGCGGGCCGTGAGGGGCAGGTGTTCACCTACAGCAACCCCAAGCAACTCCCCTGCGCCAGAGGGGATCTGGTGCAAATTCGACTCCGGGGACGGCGCCACATCGGGCTGGTGCTGGAGCTGCTGGATGAACGGCCCGCGGCCTTAGCCGGCAAAGCCCTGCAACCGATCGAAACCGTCCATCAACAGGCCGCTGTTGAGCCCGACTGGCAAAGCCTGATTGAGACGGTTGCGCAACAGTGCCGAACCACCTCCTTCCGAACGCTCAAAGCGGTCCTACCCCCTGGCTGGCTTGGGCAGCGCCCGGCCGCAGCGGCTCAGCGGCCGCGGGAGCAGCTCTGGCTCGAGCTGATTCAGCCCCCCACGGAAACGGAGCGGAGCAGCTGGAGCGACGCCCAAAGCCGTCTGCTCCAGGTGCTGGAGGCCCACGGCGGCCAGTGCTGGCAAACCCAGGCCCTCGAGGCCGCTCAGGTCAGCCGCTCGGTCAGTGACACCCTGCAGCGCCGGGGAATCCTTCGGCGAGAGCGGCGCCCCTTTCAGGCCGAGGAGGTGATGCGCCCAGGGGGCGACGGCAGCATCCCCAAGCAGCTCACTGAGGATCAAGCCCAAGCGCTAGCCGCCATTGAGGGAGCTCAACCAGGAAGCCAGCTCCTGCTCTGGGGGGTGACGGGGGCTGGCAAGACGGAGGTCTATCTCCAGGCCGCCGCGCGCGAGCTTCAAGCGGGACGGTCCGTGTTGCTGCTGACCCCAGAGATTGGACTCATTCCCCAGCTGCTGGATCGCAGCCGAGCCCGCTTTGGTGCGGCGGTGGCGGAATACCACTCGGGTTGCAGTGATGGCGCGCGCATTCGAACCTGGCGCCACTGCCTCGATAGCCCCTCTCCGCTGCTGGTGGTGGGCACCCGTTCGGCGATCTTTCTACCGCTCAAGCAGCTGGGCTTGGTGGTGCTCGATGAGGAGCACGATCGCTCCTACAAACAGGACAGCCCGATGCCCTGTTATCACGCCCGAGATGTGGCCCAACTGCGGGTTCAGGCCAGCGGGGCCAAGTTGATCCTCGGCAGTGCCACCCCAAGCCTGGAGACCTGGCGCGCCTGCCAAGGCCCCCAGGCGCAGTGCCAGTTGGTGCGACTCCCCAAGCGCATTGGCAGCAGTGTCCTGCCACCGGTCCTGGTGGTGGACATGCGGCAGGAACTGGCGGAGGGCCACCGGCGTCTGGTGAGTCGGCCGCTGATGGACCGGCTCCAGACCCTCAAAGAACGGGGGGAGCAGGCGGTCGTGCTGGTGCCCAGGCGGGGCTACAGCAGTTTTTTGAGTTGCCGCAGCTGCGGCGAAGTGGTGCAGTGTCCCCACTGCGACGTGGCTCTCACGGTGCACCGGCAACGGGAGCGCTCCTGGCTGCGCTGCCACTGGTGCGACCACCGTGCAGAGGTGGAGCGCCGCTGCGGCCATTGCGGCTCCACGGCCTTCAAGCCCTTTGGGGCCGGAACGCAACAGGTGCTGGAGCACCTCTCGGGCGAACTGGAGGAGCTGCGGCTGCTGCGCTTCGACAGGGACACCACCCGCGGGCGCGATGGCCATCGGCAACTCCTTGAGCGGTTTGCCCGCGGGGAAGCCGATGTCTTGATCGGAACCCAGATGCTCGCCAAGGGGATGGATCTGCCGCGGGTGACCCTGGCTGCCGTGCTGGCCGCCGATGGGCTCCTGCATCGACCCGATCTGCGGGCCGCAGAGGAAAGCCTGCAGCTGCTGCTGCAATTGGCCGGCCGTGCGGGGAGAGGGGACCGTCCTGGGGAGGTCCTGGTGCAGACCTACAGCCCCGAACATCCCGTGATTCGCCATCTGGTGGATGGCCGCTATGAAGCCTTTTTGAAGGAGGAACTCCAACAACGGCAGGCCGCATCCCTGGTTCCCTTTAGCCGGGCCTGCCTGCTGCGCCTCGCGGGACCATCCGCCAGTCGAACCGCGACGGCCGCCTCCAGCCTGGCGGAACACCTGCGTGCGGCGCTGATGCAGCAGGGGTGGCTGCTGATCGGACCAGCTCCAGCGCCGGTGGCCAGGGTGGCGGGGAACAGCCGCTGGCAGCTCCTGCTGCACGGACCAGCCGACTCTGAGCTTCCACTGCCCATGGAGACAGAGCTGCGGGCCCTGCTCCCCCATGACGTCAGTCTGGCGATCGACCCAGATCCGCTGGAGCTCTAGGCCGGCAGCTGGGGCAAGCCAAAACCAGCGGCAATGCGCAGCCGCTGAAGCAGTGCCACCAGCAGCAGGAGCAGGCTGATGGCCAGGGTGCCCAGGCCAAGCTTGCTCCAGCGCCAGCAGGAGAGCTGGAGCGTATTCACCGCCCCGGGTTCAAGGCGCCAACGGACGGCCTCGGGCTCGCCCTTGCCCCGGCGCATGGCGCGGGCGGGGATGGGCCCAGAGGACTGAATCGCACGCAGCGGAAGTGGTTCGAGGGCAACGCTCAACTGCAATCCAGGCAGGGGCTGGAGCGTCTCCAGATCCAGCTGGATGGCCAGCCGCTGACGCACGCCGATCAACCAGTTGCGCTCCTGGAAGTCCAGTTCAGGTGCGGGTAGATCCAGGTTGGCCAATGCAGCACCCTGCTCAAGACTGTCCTGGAGCAGCCTCAAAGCCTGAGCAGCAGGCAGCACCGGCGAGGCCAGCGTCAGGCGGCCATGGTCTTGATCCACGCGCAGGGAGCGGCCGCGCAGCCCTTGCCGCCATTGGCTCTGCCAAGGAAGGGGCTGATCCGTCTGGGATTGACTGCGCTGCTCAAACTGCAGGCGTCCAGGGCCGGGGAAGCGCAGCTGGGTCTCGAGGTCAACGCACCCACCGAGCAAAGCGGTCAGCAGTAAAAGAACGATCGCCACGACAGCGAAACCCAAGGGAGCCTGGGTGGGTCCAGTGGGCGGTGGTGGTGGCTCTGGGGGTCCGCGGCGGCGGCGGCGTTGACGGGCCATCGCCTTGAGCTCGCCCTCCAGGGGCTTCATCTCCCCCAGGCTCGGAAGGGTCATCGACCACTCCCTGGGCCTCACCAAGGCCGGCGCGTCAAGGATCTCCTGGAGGTCCTTGGCCTGGGCGCGCAGGGTGGTGTCGCGGCAGGCCCGAAGGCTGCGGCAGGTCGCCGCGGCGGCCTTGTGATCCCCACGCCCCAACTGGGCCGTGGCCAGCAGAAGCCGGACCTCTCCCCCCGCCCGGGTCATCGCGCCGTGGGCTTGCAGCAGCGGCTCCAGCAAGCGTTCACAGGTGCCGTAGTCGCCCCTCTCCAGGGCTGATCGTGCCGGGAGAAGCGTCGCTGGATCAAACGCCTCCGCGGGCTGGGCAGCGTTGGACTCCTCCACCGGCACCTAGAGGTTGGATCGACCGGTCACCATCGTGCCGATGCCCGCGTCGGTGAACACCTCCAGCAAGAGCGCATGGGGCGTTCGGCCATCGACGATGTGGGCGGCGGCGACCCCCTGGGCCAAGGCGCGAATGCAGCATTCGGTTTTCGGCGTCATCCCGCCGGCCACGACACCGCTGCTGATCAGCTCGCGGGCGCCGGAGAGACTCACGGAGCGAATCAACGAACTGGGGTCTTCCCGGTCCCGCAGGATCCCCGGGGTATCGGTCAGGAGAATCAATTTCTCCGCTTCCAGGGCTGCAGCCAACTCCCCAGCGACCGTGTCGGCATTGATGTTGTGGGCTTGGCCCTCAGCGTCGGCTGCCACCGAGGAGATGACGGGGATGTAGCCGGCATCCAGCAAGGGGAAGAGAACAGACGGGTCCACCGCAGCCACATCCCCCACCAGGCCATTGGTCCCATCGCCATAGGTGCGAGCCCGCACCAGCGGGCCATCGCTACCGGAGAGGCCCACGGCCCTGGCGCCCAGACGATTCAAGCCGTTGACGATCTGCTTGTTGACCCGGCCCACCAGGACCATCTCCACCACATCCATGGTGTCCGGGCAGGTCACCCGCAGGCCATTGCGGAATTGGGGCTCGATGTTCAGGCGCCCCAACCACTCATTGATCTCGGGCCCGCCGCCGTGCACGACCACCGGCTTCACGCCGACCGAAGCAAGCAGCACCAAGTCGCGATAGACCGCATCGCGCAGGTCTTCGCGAACCATGGCCGCACCGCCGTATTTCACGACGACGCGGCGGCCGGAAAAACGTTGGATGTAGGGGAGGGCTTCACTCAGCACCGACACCCGCAGGGCGTCAGTGCGATCAGCAGGACGTTCGCTCAAGGGAGGGACTTGTCTCGAGAAGAGGGGCCTAGATGTGCTCAGGTTTAGCCAGCAGCAGGCAACAACTCAAGGAGCACCTCACCTTTGGAGGGCTCACTCAGCTCTGCCCGCAGGCCGCGATCGAAGAATCGGCCCAGTCGGTCCTGTTTCTCCTGCCAACGCTCGAAGGGAACCGCTTCACAGCGAAACCGCATCGCAACGGCATAGCGACCGTCGACGGCGCGCTCAAGCACGCTGATCAACTGAGGGGGCTCATCCTCATCCCAGAGCTTGAGGGCCTCCAGGGAGCTCTCGAGGTGAGCCTTCTGGCCATAGCGCCAACGGGTGACGTCTTTCACCAGCTTGCGGAGGGTCTTACTGGCGGCCTGCTCACGCAGGGCAACCGCATCTGGCTCTGCCTCCAGGAGCTCTGCGGGGGGCAGTTCGGAGGACTTGAGAGCCAACCCACCCAAGAGGATCGGGATGCCGTAAAAAATCGTCGGCAGGCTGAGGTTCGGATTGGAGGTGGCGTAGCCAATCCAGCCAATGACCGAGAGGGCCGCACCAGCCAAGGTGACTAGGCTGCCGGGGGAAGCGATTGCGAGCATGCAGGCATCTTCGGTCAACGGGGGGCAGGAGCCCAACCCCGCGCAGGATGCCCCCAGCACAGCGGAGCTGGTTGAACAGCTGCAACGGGACCGGCTCTGGTTGTTGCAGCAGCTGGACCAGGGACGTTGGCCAGAACTGCGCTTAGACCTGGCCGCCCTGGAGCGTGAACTGGGTCAGCTGCTGGAGCAGGCCCAAGAACGACTCAGCCCCAGCAGCTAAGCGATCAGAACGGAATCTCGTCCTCGCCCTCGGGAAGGTCAGGAACCAGGGGTGCGGTGTTCCAGGTGGGAGGCTGCTGCTGTGCGGGGGCGGCACTGCGGACAGGGGCAGGAGCCGAAGCCGGTGCAGCAGCCGGTGCAGCAGCGGCGGGACGAGGGGCGGCACTGCCACCGCCACTGCTACCGAGGGGATGCAGGCGGGAGAGCGTGAATTCAGCGCGCTTTTCCTTGGTCCCGTCCTGGCGGCTCACGGTGTTCATCCGCAGACGACCCTCGACCATCAGCCGCTGGCCAACCTGCACACGGTTCTGCAGGTCCTGAGCAAGACTTCCCCAGCCGACAACCTTGAGCTGACCCGCCGGATCATCAGGACGCAGCCCATCGAACTGAACGGCCATCTCCGCCACTGGAGTTTGGTTGTCCTGGGTGTATCGAACCTGAGGCGCCTCCAGCACCTCCACCTCCAGCAAGCAATGGTTCACAGGACCGGTCAATGGCACGGGGCCACATCCTGATGCAAGGCCTGGAATTTCACCAGGGGGATTCCTCGACCTCGGCCCCTGCCGAGACGATCTGGTTGGTCTCAGGCACCGGGGATGGTCCGCCCCTGGCCCAGGCCTTGCTGCAGCAGGGCTGGAACGTCCTGGTCAGCGTGGTCAGCGCCTCCGCCACACGGGCCTATCGGTCCCACCCCAATCTGCGCTTTCAGGTGGGGAAGCTCCAGGAGGATGAGGCCGTTGATCAACTGCTGAGGACGCTCAGACCCCGCTGGGTGCTCGATGCCTCCCATCCCTTCGCCGCAGTGATCAGCGGCAGGCTGCAACGGCGCTGCCAGGCCATGAACCAACCCCTGCTGCGACTGCAACGGGAGACCCCTCGCCTGCCTGAAGGAACCCGGATCCATGGGATCCAACAGTTCGAGGATCTGCGTTCCATCGCGCTGGGGGGAGAGCGACTGCTCCTGGCCATTGGCTCGAGACACCTCCAAGCGGCCCTGCGCCAGAGCTCCGCTTCGCAGCACTTCGCGCGAATCCTCGACAACCCGGAGAGCCTGCGTCTTGCCCTAGCGGCAGGCTTTGAACCGCAACAGCTGGCCTGCGTACGGCCCGGGGCTTTGCCCGAGGGCGCCATCGAACGCGCCCTCTGCCGGCGCTGGGGGATCAGCGCCGTGCTCTGCAGGCAATCCGGGGGACTCACCCAGCAGATCTGGCAGAACCTCAGCCAGGAGCTGGGCCTGCAGTTGATCCAGATCCGCCCCCCCGCAGAACAGCTGCCAGTAGGCCTGACACCGGAAGGAATCCTGCGTCAAGTTGGGGCAGCGCAAGCGCGGTCATGAGCCCATCGTTGATCCTGGCCCTCACCACCGAGGCCAACCCAGAGACCGCCGAGGCCCTCGCCCGCGTTCTTCTGGAGAGGCGTCTGGCGGCCTGCGTCGCCCTGCGACCGCAACGGGCCCTCTACTGGTGGCAGGGACAGATCGAGGACAGCGCGGAGGTCGAGCTGCTGATCAAAACCACTCGAGAGCAGCAGCAGGCCCTGGAGGCCGCCGTCCATGAGCACCACAGCTACGAGACACCCGAATGGATCGTCTGGAGTGCAGAAGCCAGCCCTGGCTATGGAGCCTGGGCTGAAGCGGCCTGCCGCCCTAGTTGAGGTGCGTCTGGGCGAGGGCCTGCAGATCGACCTGGGAGCGGGGACCCAGCTGGGTCACCACCTGACCAGCGCAGAGTGAGGCCAGCTGACCACAGCGCTCCAGCGATTCGCCCTGGGTATAGGCATGCAGGAAACCACCGGCATAGAGGTCACCGGCGCCCGTGGTGTCCACAAGCGGGCCCAGGTTGAAGGGCTTGATGGCGATCGATGAATCGCCGCTGAGAATCACAGAACCCTGCTCGCTGCGGGTCAAGGCGGCGATGCGGCAGCGGCCGCGGACAGCCTGGGCGGCCTCATCAAAGCTATTGGCCTTGTAGAGGGAGGTGATCTCCATCTCATTGGCAAAGAGAATGTCGACATGGCCGTCGACCAGCTCAAGGAAGCTGTCGCGATGGCGTTCCACGCAGAACGCATCGGAGAGGCTCAGCGCCACTTCGGCACCGTTCTCTTTCGCCACCTTGGCGGCCGCAAGAAAAGCAGCCTTGGCGTCGTCGCTATCCCAGAGATAGCCCTCGAGGTAGAGCACCTTCGCCTGGGCCACCATCTCGAGATTCAGATCGCTGGGATCGAGGCCAACCGAGGCACCCAAGTAGGTGCACATGGTGCGCTGCGCATCCGGTGACACCAGGATCAAGCAGCGTGCGGTCGAGGCCCCGGCCGTTGCTGCGGGGGTCTCATAACGGGTCCCCACAGCACGGATGTCATGGGCAAAGATCGTGCCCAATTGGTCATCCCGCACCCGACCAATAAAGCCAGCACGCCCGCCAAGCTGGGCAATGCCAGCCAGGGTGTTAGCCGCGGATCCCCCAGAGGTTTCCAAGCCAGGGCCGAGCTTGGAGTAGAGCGACTCGGCTTGGTCCTGATCAATCAGGGCCATCGTGCCTTTGGTCAGGCCAAAGCCCTCGATGACGGCATCGTCGGCCTGAACGAGCACGTCAACGATCGCGTTGCCGATCCCGACAACATCCAAGGTCTTCACTTCAGGCATGGGAATCAGCGGCTCAGCAGGGCCCGCTTGGGACCGTGAATGGGGTCTTCGACCACGATGGTTTGGTCGCGATCAGCACCCAAGGAAACGATCGCAATCGGCACTTCCATGAGCTCAGCAAGGAAGCGGAGATAGCTCATGGCCGTCGGGGGAAGATCCTCAAGGCGGCGGCAATCAGCCGTGGAGGTCTGCCAACCCGGCAGGGTCTCAAAGATGGGCTGACAGCGGGCGAAATCCTCAGCGGAGCCGGGGAAGTGCTCGATGCGCTGGCCATCGAGTTCATAGGCCACACAGACCTGGATCTCGTCGAGTTCATCGAGAACATCGAGCTTGGTGATGGCCAGGCAATCGAGACCGTTGACCTCAACGGCATAGCGGCCGATCACCCCGTCAAACCAACCGCAGCGGCGGCGACGTCCGGTGGTGGTTCCGAATTCACCACCTCGATCGCAGAGGTGGTCATTCAGGCTGCCCTCCAATTCCGTAGGGAAGGGACCTTCACCGACGCGGGTGGTGTAGGCCTTGGCCACACCGATCACGCGGTCAATCAGGGTCGGACCGACGCCAGCACCAATACAGGCACCACCACTGACTGGATTCGAGGAGGTGACGTAGGGGTAGGTGCCGTGATCGAGATCCAGCAGGGTTCCCTGGGCGCCCTCAAACAGGATGTTCTTTTTGGCCTTGGCCGCCTGGTGAATGGTGCGGGTGCAATCGACGACGTGGGGAGCCAAGCGCTGGCCGTAGGCCACGTACTCAGCAACGACGGCGTCGAAATCCAGGGGCTCGATGCCGTAGATCTTTTGCAGGATCTCGTTCTTCTCCGCCAGCGGACCGGCCAAACGTTCCCGAAGGCGCGATTCATCCAGGATGTCGATCACCCGGATCCCGTTGCGCTGGGACTTATCGGCGTAGGTCGGGCCAATGCCACGGCCGGTGGTGCCGATGCGCTGATCCCCGCGGCGCTGCTCCATCGCCTGATCCAACAGGCGGTGGTAGGGCATCGTCACGTGGGCCGTCGCGGCCAAACGCAGGTCGTCGACCGGGATGCCGTTCTCAGCGAGCATGTCCAGCTCACCGATCATGACCTTGGGGTCCACAACGGTGCCGGAGCCGATCAGGCAGACGGTTCCTGGGTAAAGAATGCCGGAGGGAATCAGGTGCAGCTTCAGCACCTTGTCGTCCACAACAATCGTGTGGCCGGCATTCACACCGCCCTGATAACGGACGACCACATCGGCCGAACGACTCAGGAGATCGGTGATCTTGCCCTTCCCCTCGTCACCCCATTGAGCACCGATGACGACAACGTTGGCCAAGGACACAGCGGCCCGCAGCCGCTTCTAAGCACAAGGATCAAGGATCTCAGATGGGGTGACCCTCCGTCAAAACAATCACGGAATTGTTTGGATTAAAAAAGCGGCCCGGATGGGCCGCTTTGGGTTCAAACAACGAAGGCGGAGACGATCAGGCGCCGCGCACGACACCGGTCTCAGCTTTTTTGAGCTCCTTATTCAGGCGCTCCTTCAGGGCATCGGGGACGGGGCGATTTGGGTAGTTCGCGTAGTGGCCCGCCAGGGAGTTCAGGGCCGTCTGCATCGTGGTGAAGGAGGCCAAGCCGTTGAATTTGGCCTGGGGGCGGTAGCGGGCCATGTAGTCATTGATCAGGGCCCGTGCCGAGGTCTCCGCCTCACTGCGGCCAGGATCATCAGCCGCAATGGCAATGGTGGCCATCAGCTGATCCGCGACGACGACCGTGTCCTCCGCGTAGTTACCGGTCAGGGGACCCGAGCTGCCAGAGCAAGCCGTCACCAGCAGGGTCAGGCCCAGGCAGACAGCCAGCAGGGCTGCTTTGATTCGACGCCAACCAGCTGCCATCGGACTCGGGATCAACTTGAGCGGGATCCTAGGGGGCCTCGGAGGCCAGAAGTCCTTGACGCTCCAGCAGGAGCTGGGGCAGCAAGGTGGCTTCCAGCTGGTCAGCCGCGAGGTCCTGTTTGGCACCAGTGGAGCGCTGAACCAACTCCACCTGGCCCTCAGCCGCGCCGCGACCGACCACGACCCGCCAGGGAATTCCCAGCAGCTCTGAGTCCTTGAACTTGACGCCAGCCCGTTCAGAGCGGTCGTCCAGCAGCACATCAACGCCGGCCGCCTGCAGCTGGTCGTAGAGACGTTCCGCCAAGTCCACCTGCTCCGTTTCTTTGACGTTGGCGATCACGACAATCACCTCATAGGGAGCGATTGCGGTGGGCCAGCAGATTCCATTGGCGTCGTGGTGTTGCTCGACGGCGGCCTGGGCCAGCCTCGATACACCGATGCCGTAGCAGCCCATCCACAGGGGCTCCTCCTGGCCGGACTCATTGGTAAAGGTGGCGTCCAGGGCCGTGGAGTACTTCCTGCCAAGCTGGAAGATGTGCCCTACCTCAATGCCACGGCTGGCTTCGAGGGTTTGGCTGGGGTCATGAATGCAGCGATCTCCGGGCTGCGCGGAGCGCAGATCGGCTGAATCAGGAGCCCCCCCGAGCGCACCCCAGCTCACGCCCAGCCGATGGGCATCGCGCTCATTCGCGCCGCAGATGAAGACCTCCAAGGCCTTGGCGGTGCCATCGGCAAAGCGCTCAAAGCGGGTGGCCCAAGACTTGGCACCGGAGAGCACCACGTCGCTCAAATCCGGCCCGATGTAGCCAAAGGGAATCCCCGTCAGGCCTTGCTTGGCCGCCTCATCGGGCTGCAGTGCTTGCAGGTCCAAAAGGGTGCCGTGCTTAGCCGAGAGCCGGTGACTGACGGCATTGCTCAACTTGACCTCATTGAGCTGCTGGTCGCCCCGCAGGGAGACGAGCAACGGCTGCTGCAGACCGTCTTCAAAGCGAGCCAGCAATAGGAGCACCTTGACCACCTGCGTGGGGTGCCAACCCTGGGCCTGGCTCAGGGCCTCAATGGTGCTTTGACCAGGGGTCTCGATCCGCTCCACAGCCGAGCCGGGCGGAAGCGGCTGGGGCTCGGGTGGTAGGGAAACCGCCCGCTCTTGGTTCGCCGCGTAGCGGCCATCGCCGGCGGCCAAGATCAAATCCTCACCGGATTCAGCCGTGACCATGAATTCCTGGCTGGCCGAACCGCCGATGGCACCACTGTCGGCCTCGACGGCGACGGCCCGCAGGCCACAACGCTGAAAGATCCTGCGGTAGGCCTGGTCCATCAGGCCGTAGGTCTGCTTCAGGCAGTCCTCGTTGGCGTGGAACGAATAGGCGTCCTTCATGATGAATTCGCGCCCACGCATCAGACCGAAGCGGGGACGAATCTCATCGCGAAACTTGGTCTGCACCTGATACAGGTTGACCGGGAGTTGCCGGTAGGAACGCAGCAGATCAGCGGCGAGTGCCGTGATGACCTCCTCGTGGGTCGGGCCGAGACCGAGCTCGCGACCTTGACGGTCCTCAAGGTGAAACATGATCCCCTCGCCGTCGGTGTACCCGGCCCAGCGCCCGCTGCGCTGCCAGAGCTCAGACGGCTGGAGCTGGGGCAGGAGCGTCTCCAGGGCACCCGCCGCGTTGAGTTCCTCGCGGACAACGGCTGAGACCTTCTGAAGGACGCGCCAGAGGAGGGGGAGATAGGCGTAGATGCCGCTGCCAATCCTGCGGATATAGCCGGCTCGCAGCAGCAGCTTGTGGGAGGCAATCTCAGCCTCGGCGGGGTCATCCCGCAGCGTCACCAGCATCAGGCGGGAGACGCGCATGGGATCCGAGCAAGGAAAGAGGCCGGAAGCTATCACCTGCTCGAGCAGCCCTGGAGCCAGCATTTGCAGCCCCACGAACCGTTCCGTCCCACCCGCTTAAAAAAGCGCCACAAGTGAAGCGGAAATCAAGACGAAATTTCAGTTGCAGAGAGGAAAGCCTGCTAGTTTCCGCTGGATTCCAACCCGTCGCACGCACGTCTCATGAACCCCCATTCGTTCACTTCAGGAATGGGGCAAGGGATGGCCAGTGCAGCCGCTGCGATTGAAGCCAGTGCAGAAGGCGCAGCCAATAGCTCCGAACAATCCGAGAACCTGATTGGCATCGACGAAGTTCAGCGTTCGTTGAACCGCTCACGGGCCTCGGTCTACCGCTACACCAACACCGATCCGCGCAACCTCAACCCGCCTTTCAATCCCCGCAAACTCAACCCCGAGTACCGCAGCGATCAGAAAGAACCCTTGATGTTCCACCCCAATGAGGTGGCTCGCTTCGCCCGGGACGTCCTGCGCATCAAGGAAGTGACCGTTGAGGTACTGAACTCCCCTTCAACGGCAACCCAGCAACTCCTGGGTTCGATCCTCGAAGAACTGCGCACGATTCGAGAGCTTCTGGACTCCAGCAATCTCAGCCCCACCACCCTCGATAGCCGGCGGGATCAGCACGAGCAAGAACGCCCCGCGGCATAGACGCTGCACCTGACAGTCCCATCGCCGGATGTCAGGATGCACATATCTAATCTGTACTGAGGGTTTTCATTAACCCCCTCGATGGACTCAGACCCCCCTCCCCGAACCAGCGGATCCGCTCCTGCGGCTCAGGCTCCGGCCACCACGCAAGCCGCAAGCAGCAGATCCACCCCCGTGTTGAGCGAATCGAGCGAGGAACCCTTTAGTTCCAGCCCGATTTACGACTCCGCCGCTCCCCTTCTGGGCTTTGTCGTTGCCGTCTGCACCATGGTGATTCCCATCGCCAGCGTGCTGGGCAGTCGATCGGGTCCCGCTCAGGTTGCGGCTCCCCCCTCTGGCGTGATCGAGCAACCCAGCCATGGATTTGCGCAGTCTGCAGGCCTCCCCGCGGCCAGGGCTAGTGAACCTGGTGGTGGAGATTCCAGCTGGAAGCCGCAATAAATACGAGTTCAACCAAGAGGCTGGAGTGATGGCCCTCGATCGGGTGCTGCACTCCTCCGTGCGCTATCCCTTCGACTACGGCTTTATCCCCAACACCCTCGCAGAGGACGGCGCTCCTCTGGACGCGATGGTGATCATGCACGAACCCACCTTTGCCGGATGCCTGATCCAGGCCCGTCCCATCGGCATCCTCGACATGCTCGACGAGGGGGCGCATGACGGCAAGCTCCTTTGCGTTCCTGCGGCCGATCCCAACCAACGGGGCATCAACAGCATTCGACAGATCGCTCCGGTGCAGCTGGAAGAGGTGGCCGAATTCTTCCGGACCTACAAGAGCATGGAGGGCCGGGTCGTCGACATCCTGGGGTGGCTCGATGCGGACGCCGTCCCTGCGCTGATCGAAGCCTGCAGCGCCGCAGCGCAACAGCCTTAACCCCGCTTCTGCAGCAAAAAGCCTTCAAAACCCAGGGCCTGAAACACCCGGGCCGGATCACCAAAACCAGCGGCGTTGACCAGGCTGGTGAGACGGGCCAGACCGATGGGATGCAAACCCTCCGAGGCCAACTGATCGCGGGTGAGATCGAGGCCACTGGCGCGCTGGAAGCGATCCCAGGCCGCATCGAGCTGGGGCTCCAACGACGTCAGGGAGCTGCGCATCAAGTCAACTAAGACCAGCTGAGCCCCGGGCTGAAGGCACTGGGCTAGGGCGCTCAGATAGGCCAGTTTGCTGCCGTCATCAGGAAGGGACTGAAGCACCAGCACCGAGAGGGCGCCGGCGTAGCCACCGGCTTCGGCGTCAGCGGCGACAAACCCCTCGACCGTGTCTTGATGCCAACGAATGGGAACCCCTTCACCCAGGCGATCGCGCGAGGCCTGGAGCATCTCGTCGCTGGGATCCAAGGCCGTCAGCCGCCAATCCGGACGCTGCGCAACCGCTTCCAGAAGCTCCGCGCCGGTGCCGCAGCCCGCCACCAGGACGGATGATCCCTCGATCTGAGCCTGGGGTGAACTGCTGAGCAGGGCCACGGCCAGGCGAGCCAGACTGCCGTAGCCGGGAATGACTTGGCTCTGGAGACGGTCGTAACCCGCTGGATGCACCGTTTCGGCCAAAGAAAGGCCAATGCTAAGCAGCCCAATGCGACACGGCAGGACGCTGCATTTGGTGTCAGCCGCAGCAAACAACGTCAAAGAACGTCTGCGGCCAGGTAGGTTTGTCGGCGCCGAAGATCCCCGCCCGACCGTGCCCACCATCCGTTTTGAACAGGAAGGCCAGCAGGTCGGATGCATTGAAGGGGCCAACCTTCGCAAGGCTGCCGTGGATGCAGGCGTCAATCCCTACGGCGGTCTGAACAACCTCAATAACTGTGGTGGCGTCGGCCAGTGCGGCACCTGCGTCGTCGAGGTGGTTGAGGGCATGCAGAACCTCTCCCCCCGTAGCGACGTCGAGCAGGTCTACCTGGCTGACCGTCCCGCTAACTACCGCCTGAGCTGCCGCACCAGCGTCAACGGTGATGTGACCGTTCGCACCCGCCCCCAAGGCGGCACCGGCAGCGGCTCCAACAGCCTCGTGGGCGCCATCAAGAGCCTGCTGGGCAAGTGAGCAGCAGCCGTCTTCGGCTCTTCAGTTATCCCAAGTGCGGCACCTGCCGCAAAGCCCTGCAATGGCTTGACCAGCAGGGCTTTTCTGTTGGGAATGGGAATCTCGAGCTGATCGATATCACCCTCGATCCCCCGGGCCTGGACGACCTGCGCCTGGCCTTCAACAGCCTGGGGCGCAAGCGGCTGTTCAACACCAGTGGCCAGAGCTATCGCGCCCTTGGTGCCGCGGCCGTCGCTGCACTCAGCGATGACGAGGCCCTTGCTGCCTTGGCTGCTGACGGGAAGCTGATCAAGCGTCCCTTCGCGATCACCGAAGCCGGCACGGCCCTGGTGGGATTCAAGCCTGAGGAGTGGCAGGCGGCTCTGGGCTAAGCGGCACAGGCGCTGTCAGTTCATCGAGTTCCTCCATCAAGGCGCCGATGCCGGCGCGGTTGACCTGGGCCAAGTAGTTCAACTTCACCTGCTGGAGCAAGCCGCAGAGCAGCTCCTGACTGCGCTCCAGGGTGTCCCCGCGCTCCAGAGCCGCCGCCAACTCCTCCCAGAAGCGATCACCGAAGCGCTGCAGCAGTTCCGCCTGCCGGTCATCGCTCTGTGCCAAGCGATCCGCAGTTGTCCGGGAGAGCTCAACGACGGTCTCCACCATGCTGGCGGTGAGCTGACGGGCCAGGGCAGAGGGAACCACCGCCCCCCCAGGCACCTCCCGCAGACTTTGCTCGAGGGCATGGCTGAGCAGGGACTGCAGCTCTGGGGTCAGCCTGGGGGTGACCTGGCCGAGCACCATCGGTCCCCACAACTGCAGCAAACCCAGGAGGGGCTGCTCGAGCTGGGGGGGTAGCGCGCTGACACTCTGGTGGCTGCGCAGGCTCCGAATCATGCGCGGCCACTGGGGAGATCGAATCAGCGATTGGGTGCCATCCACCAATTGCAGAGCCAAAACCTCAAAGAGCTCCAACGCCAAGAGCGAGACGACACCGCGACTAATCACGGCCCGCAGCGGCTCGACATTGATCATTCCCGTCTGACTCAAGCGCTCCACCACCGGCGCCAGGCGCATCCAGCGCCAAAAGGGCAGCAACAGCGGCAGATCGATCCAACGCCGCAGCAGGGCATCCCGCCAACTCAGGCCTGGGAAGCGCCGCCGCAAACGCAGCATCCGCAGCAGGATGTCGAAGGCAAAGACGCTTTGAAAGAGCAGAAGGTCGTAGCGCCAGAAGTGATCGCTGGGGCGGCCGTTCTCATCAATCGAGCGCCAATAGCTCGTGGCCACCAGCGGGAGGATCTGCTGCTGCCAGAAACGCCGTTCCTCCTCCCAGGAGTGTTGCTGTAGCCAGCCGTCCGAGAGCAGGCGCTGGGCGGACTGCTTGGCGGAGTCCAAGCCAGCGCGCTGACGCAGGCGGTTCTTGATTTTCTCGAGGGTGCCGCTGTTGCCTGAGGCGGCAAAGGGGTTCTCGTTGATCATCGCCTCGGTCAGTGCCACCTGTTGACGGCGCAGCTGAAGCGAATTGCTCAATGGAGCGGGTTTGAGCAGGGCCCCATCCAGTTGGTCGAACTGCTGCAGATAGCCCTGGGTCTCCCGATGGGGCTCAATGCCCTTCACCGGGTCGTAGAGCGGGGTGATGTTGGGCAGAACCGTCAGCGGAACCACCAGCGGCACCTGGGGAATCGGGGTCAGATTCCGTTGCAACCAGAAGGTGCGGAAGGGGACATAAGTGATGTCAAAGACCACCCAGACCAAATTGACCGTGGCCCAAAGGGCAATGGTCCGATCCCAGATCAACCAGCTGCGCGCCGCGCCGGTTCGCTGAACGGACAACCAACGCGGACGAACCATCGATCAAGCGAGGGGACGGACCTAATCTTCCCTAGCCGAACCCCCAGCTGGCAGCCCCGTCCTTGTCCTCGCACGATCCAACACAAGCCGCCAGCAGCAACAGCGGAGGTTCAGACCCCGAACGCAACCCTCAACAGCCCCCCCAGGAGAGTCCCTGGGTGTTCTGGAGGGGGGTGCTGATCACCCTCGGAGTGGCCCTGGGCGTGCGCCATTACGTCCTGGAGGCCCGCTACATCCCCTCGGGTTCGATGCTGCCTGGACTACAGCTGCAGGACCGGCTGCTGGTGGAGAAACTCTCCCTGCGCAGCCGCTCACCCAAACGAGGGGAGATCGTGGTCTTCCATGCACCCCACCACTTCGATCCCGTTCTGAGCGCTGATCGCAAGGTCGGACCCTTCAGTTGCGTCCTGGCCCAGCTGCCCATTCTGAACAGCATTCCAGGGGTCGCCGATCCGGCCTGTGATGCCTACATCAAACGCGTCGTCGCCGTCTCCGGTGATCGGGTCGTCGTCAACCCGCGAGGGCAGGTCAACATCAACGGCACCTGGCTCAAGGAGCCCTACGTGCAGAACTACTGCCCCGTCGATGCCCTGGGCATGGGGCAATGCCGGACCCTGAATGCCGTTGTCCCTCCGGGCCATGTCCTGGTGCTGGGGGACAACCGGGCGAACAGCTGGGATGGTCGTTTCTGGCCCGGTGGCGCCTTCCTTCCTGAGCAGGAAATCATTGGACGGGCCTTCTGGCGCTTCTGGCCCCTCCCCACATCCGGTGCGTTAGCGAGCAGCGATCCGCTTAAGGACTCCGGCGCCAAAGCTGGGGGTTAAGCCCCGTCGCCAGCACCTGCCCCTTGAGGGTTGCCTTCGCCAGGGGCTGGTTGGCAGCCAGCGGAGCGTAGGAATCCTGCTGGGCCGACCAGACCTGCTGGGGGTCAAAGAGCAACCAGCGATCCGTGCCGAGAGACAGCTGGGGAGGAGCGAGACCAAGCAGTGAGGCGGGGCCAAAACAGAGCACCTGCCAGAGCTCCTCGGCACTCCAGCCATCCGTCTGCACCAGCTCCTGCCAGAGGGCCGGCAGAACGAAGCGATGGCCGGCGACACCAGGGCGGCGCTGATCCACCGGAAGCAACTGCTCTTCAGGATCCAGCGCTTGATGGTGAACCGCCACGGCGCTGATCAGCCCCTGGCGCAGCCCATGCTTCAGCCGCTGGCGATCCAGGGCGGATCCCAGGGGCGGCTCCACACGCCACCCCTCCGCGATCGGATCCAAGCTGGCGGAGTCCACCAGCAGATGCCACCAACAGACCGTGGCGGGCGGGCGCTGGTCTGGGGCGACGGCCTCAAGCAGGTTCACCGCCTCGGCGGTGGAGAGATTCATCAGCTGCAGGCGGCGCGAGGGATAGCGCTCGGCCAGCGCCAACAGGCTGCGCAGGGGCAGGCTTTCACTGGTGGAGGGATCCATGGGCCATCCCGCCCGCAGGGCCGCGACCCCCTCTCGGACAAACCCCTCTTGAGCCAGGCGGCGATCACGGGGCGAGAGGAGGACGGGAGCGTTGTCCATTTCCGCCAGGCTGAGGCCACGCTCAAGCAGCGGCAGAGATGGGAGTTGGGCGCCATCCGCCAGCCCCAGGGCTCCACTGGCCAATTGATCGCCGTGGGGGGCCAGCTCCTGGCCATCCCCCGCCAGGCTGAAGCTGCCCCAGCGCAGAAGCTCGAAGCCCCCTGAGGACACCGGACCCAGGGCCTGAAGCCGCTCAGGGGAGTCGCGCCACTGGCAGGAGTCCGGCAGAACAGCGACGGTGCCATAGCCCGCCGCAATCGCGGAACGCTCCAGGGAGACCCTGGTTTCAGCCACCCCGTTCTGGGGATCGTCCAGGCAGGAATGGGGATCGACCAGGGCAGGGGCCAACAGGAGCCCCGAGGCCTCGATCTCTGGGGTGCCTTGATCCAGGCAACCCTCACCCCAGGAGACGATCCGGCCCTGCTCCAGACGCACGTCAGTGCGGCGAAGCGCCTGGCCTGGTCCCTCCAACAGCTGAACCTGGCGCAGCACCAGGGCTTGGGGGAGAGACATGGACATGGTCAACGCGGGGGACTGGGGCGATCAGAGCGCACCGGCAGCGGTTCGATCGATCACCCCCCCAAGATGCGCCGTTTGGTTCAAACACACCACCACTGGAGCCTGATCGGCTCCGTTGGGGTAGTCGATCACGGTGACGCCGCCGTTGCCCTGCTTGACGGCCCAGATGTCTGCCGGAGTCAGGCCCAGCAACGCGCAGAGGATCGTCTTATTCACCGCATCGTGGGCGACCACCAGGGCGGTCTCCTCAGCGGACAAGCTCGCCGCAATGGTGTTCCAGCCCCGCAAGGAGCGATCCCAGACGTCGTGAATGGTCTCCCCGCCAGGCATCTGCACGGTTTCGGGGGCCCGTTTCCAGTCGGCCAGGAGCTCCGCCCAGCCCGCTGAGATCTCCTCCTCGAGGCGGCCCTCCCATTCACCGTGGCCGATTTCCACCAGATCAGAGACGCTGGTGAGGGGCACCCCCGCGTGGTGCTTCAAGATCCCCTCCGCCGTCTGACGGGGGCGAGACATGGAACTGGAATAGGCCCGATCGAAGCTCACCTTGCGCAGGAACTCGCCGGCGGCGGCGGCTTGGGCTCGGCCGTTCTCGTTCAAGGGGATATCGATTTGACCCTGGAAGCGCCCTTGGCGGTTCCAGTCGGTTTCGCCATGGCGCACCAGCAGCATCCGGGGGCCGGGGCCTTTGCTGGGCAGGCTGCTTCCGCAAACCTCGGGCTGCAGGTGGGTCGTGCCGTTCAGCGATTCGATTTGAACCGCGACGGGCTTGGAGGCCGAACCGGCTGGCGCAGGACTGACGTTGAACACCGACAAGGAGGCGTTCTCTAAGCGAAGGCGACGGAAGCCGGAAGCCTCCAAGCCAAGGAGGGCCAGCACGAGGCAACGCAGGATCGCGTTGTGACCGACCACCAGAACGGTCTTGGGGCTTCCCCCCGGGTCATGGGCCGCCAGCAGACCATCGAGAAAGCGCTGGGCCTGCGCCATCAACTCTGGGATCGGGGCGTACTCGGATCCATCGGCGCGCCGCAGCTGGAGCTGCTCAGGGCTTCGTTTCCATGTGGCGTAGTCCTGTGGGAACTGCGTCTGGACCTCACTGCTCAGCAGGCCACTCCAAGGGGCCAGGTCCACCTCGAGCAGGTCATCGCTCAACTGCAGATCCACGCTGGATCCCTGCGCCGCCAGCAGGGCCTTGGCCGTGTCGTGGGCGCGCCGCAGCGGAGAGCTGTAAGCCGCATCAATCGTCAGACCCCGCAGGGCTTCACCGGTGGCCAGCGCCTGCTTAGCGCCCACATCGGTCAAGCTCGAGAGGTCATCTCGGCCCTGGATCCGGTGCTCGAGGTTGAAGCTGCTCAGGCCGTGGCGAACCAGCAGGATCCGGAGGGACACGGGCACTTCCTTAACGAAACGGCATCGTATTTGAGGGCTCTATGGCCCCTCACTGGGCCGCAGAATGCAGCCCAGTGAGATGCACGGGGCGGTGGGGTGAGCACGGAAAAGGAGTCCAACAGTCCACGCAGGTCAGACACACCCAACTGGAAATCGGCCCTGGCGCTGGTCAGCCTGGCCCTCAGCCTGTTGCTCTGGCTCAACGGACTCGTCAGCAGCCTGCAACGCCCCTCCGTTGGCGATGACCTCAGCCGACGCCAGCTGGAGCTGAGCGTGCTGGCCCAGGGGAACCTGAGCGAGCCCATCCGTCCGTTGCTGAGCTCGGGTGAACCCCTGAAAACCCTCCAGGAGAGCCTCCAGAACGCGATCAACGACAGCGAGGAGGAGGGCCGCAATCCACCCCCAGGACTGCTGCTTGAGCAAGCCCTGCTGCTGCAACGCACAGGGGACCTGAGCCAGGCGCAGACCCTGCTGAAGCAACTCCGCCAAGAAGGGGGAGCCCAGCAGGCGATCGCCACCGTGCTGCTGAACCCCGAACAGCACGGCCGCCAGTCGCGCGAGCAACTTCTTGCCGAGCTCAAGGGATCAACGCTTGTACGCCAGTGGAGCTGCGAAGCACTGCTGGGCGCTGAGGCCTGCCAGGGGGATCAGGTCGCCAGGCAGGCCAGCGTGCAGCTGCTGGCTGTCACCCTGGTGCCCGGCCTGGGACTGCTCGGCGGCATCGCTCTGCTGATTCGCGAGCTCTGGAGGCGCTGGCGCGGAAAGACTCCAGCGGCGCCCCCATGGCTCGGCCCAGCCCTCTCCGGCATTGACACGGTTCTGCTGGTGGCCGGCGGTTTTGTGGTCGTCGGTGAGCTCATCACTCCCCTGCTGGTGGCACCGCTGCTGACGCGGCTGCTGCAGGACTGGCCGATCGAGGCTGTGCTCAAACAGGGGATCAGTGTCGTGGTCCTCTACGGCGCCTTGATGACAGGGCCACTGCTGATCCTGCGGCTGCTGCTGAAGCCCCTCGGCCCAGGGCCCCAGGGGGGCTGGCTGCAATTCCGCTGGTCCCCCCTGCCGCTTTGCTTTGGCCAAGCCCTCAAAGGCTTCTTGATGGTGCTGCCCCTGGTGAGCCTGGTGGGCTGGCTTCAGGGACAACTCTTTGGCGATCCGGGCGGCAGCAATCCCCTCCTGGAATTGGTCCTCAACGGACACAACATTCCCGCTCTGGCTTGTTTTGGAATCACCGCCATCGTCCTTGCCCCCCTGTTTGAGGAGACGATCTTTCGCGGTGCGCTGCTGCCCGTTGCCGCCCGCTACTGGGGATCGGGCTGGGGAATTGTGGTCAGCGCCGCTGTCTTCGCCGTGGCCCATTCCAGCCTCGGAGAATTTCCACCGCTGATGGTGCTGGGGCTCGGCTTGGGCTGGCTGCGCTGGCGCAGTGGACGGCTCGGCAGCTGCGTGCTGATGCACGCCCTCTGGAACAGCCTGACCTTCGCCAATCTGGTTGTTCTGGGTTGGTGAAAACCCCCTTGCTGGAAGCGCTCTCGCGTGGTTGACTTGCGCAGCACGCGTTGATGTTTGTGGTTGCCGTTCCGCTCCAGAAGAGCAATAGAGCGCCGGGCAGCCGCTCCAGCCGTTCCCTCGAGCTGATTCAAGGCACGCTGCTTGCCCGCAAGCTGGATCGCCAAGCGCCGTGGCTTGGCAACCTGCATCGCATTGCCGATGGAAGTCTCGTCGGCCTGGGAGTTGCCGTTGTCGGTCTCAGCGCCCTGACGCTCCACTGGCAGGGCCGCTGGACCAGCAGCTTCCAATCCCTTGAAGCGACCCAGCGGCTGGAGCACCGCCTGCAGGAATCAGCGGCGGTGCTCGAGCAGCATCACCTCTCGATGACCCGCAAGCCGGCCCTGCTGGAGCCCACCAGCAGTGAAAAGCTCGTGTACGTCGCTCCGCCGGCCGTCTCAGCAGGGCCAGACTTTGAAGCCCTCTTGGCCCAAGTCAATCCCGGTCAAATTCTTCCGGGCTACTGATGGCGCAGCAGGGGCTGCAGGGTCGCCGCGCCCCTGCACCACGGGAAGGACGTGGTCCAAGACGCAACCGGGTCGTGGATTTGCAGCCGGTGCCCCCGCGCCGGCTTTGGCTCGTCTACGGCCTTCTGGCGGCTGGACTCAGTGGTTTAGCGCTGCGGCTGGCCTGGGTTCAGGTGATCCAGGGCAACGAATTGTTGAACCGGGCCCGAGCGATTCAGACCCAAACGATCACGCCCCTTGGCCGCAGGCGGACGATCGTTGATCGCCAAGGTCGCCTGGTTGCCCTGGATGAAGAGCGCTTCACCCTCTGGGCCCACCCCCGCTACTTCTCCTTCCCTGGAGACGACATCGGAAGGCTGCGCAGCCCCCTGGATGTGGCGCGCAAACTCTCCCCCGTCCTGGCCAAACCCATGGGCGAGTTGCTCAAGGCCATGGATGGCCGTAAATCAGGGGTGAAGCTGGCCAGCGAGCTCGACCCTGAAACCGCACAACGGGTGCGCGAGCTGGGCATCAGCGGTGTCGACCTTGAGGCCTATCCCCAGCGGGTCTACCCCCAAGGGGGACTTTTCGCCAATGTCGTTGGCTTCCTCAACCTCGAGCGGGTCCCCCAGGCGGGTCTCGAGCAGAGCCGTGACCGCGACCTGCGTCGCCAAGAGGCCTCCAAAAGTCTCCGGCGTGGAGCCGATGGCACGCCCCTGCCCGATGGTCTGAAACCAGGGGTGCTCTACGGCGACGACCTCAAGCTGCAGCTCACCCTCGATGCCCGCCTGCAGCAAGTCGCCCAGATGGCACTGGCCAAACAGGTCAAGCAATGGAAGGCCAAGCGCGGGGCCGCGTTGGTCATGGATGTCCGCAACGGTGAGCTGCTGACCCTGGCCTCCACCCCGACCTACAACCCCAACCAGTTCTGGAAGTTCCAGCCGGGATTGTTCCGTGAGTGGTCCGTCCAAGATCTCTATGAACCGGGGTCAACCTTCAAGCCGATCAACCTGGCGATCGCCCTTCAGGAAAACGCCATTGACCCGTCAGGAAAGGTGAATGACTCCGGCCAACTCACCATTGGCGGCTGGCCGATCTTTAACCACGACCGCAAAGGCAATGGGTTGATCGACTTCCCAACGGTCCTGCAGGTCTCCAGCAACGTGGCGATGGTGGAGGCGATGCGGCGGGTTCAACCGGCACGCTTCTGGCATTGGCTCCACACCCTGGGAATCGACAACACCCCGGATACCGACCTGCCCGGCGCCGTAGCCGGTCAGCTCAAATCCCTCGAGACCTTTAAAACCCAACCGATCGAGCCCGCAACGGCCGCCTTCGGTCAAGGCTTCAACCTGACGCCCCTGAAATTGATCCAGCTGCACGCGATGTTGGCGAACGGCGGCAGGCTGGTCAGTCCCCACATCACCCGCGGCCTGCGCTCCGGTGATGACCTGGCCAGCGCCCCGCCGGCCTCAGGGGTGCAACTGATCCGGCCCGCCATCGCCCAAACCGTCCTCAATTGGATGGAGACGGTGGTGGAGAAAGGCAGTGGCCGTGGCGTACAAATCCCAGGCCACCGGATTGGCGGCAAAACAGGGACGGCGCAAAAGGCACGCAATGGTGTCTACGTGGCCGGAGCCAAGATCACGAGCTTCATCGCCCATTTGCCGATCAACCAACCGCGCTATGTCGTGTTGGTCGTTGTCGATGAGCCGAAGGGCGAAAACGCCTACGGATCAACGGTGGCGGTTCCCGTCGCCAAGCAAATCATTGAGGCCTTATTGGTGATTGAGAAAATCCCGCCCAGCCGCACGGTTCCCACAACGGCCCGTCAGTAGATCGCACTGCGTGACCGCTTGATGACAACGGGAGTCACGCCCCGATTGGCATCGCTAGCTTGAAAATACGTTTGGTGCCCGGCATGGCCAATCTCCTCGACCAACTGGCCGCGATGACCGTTGTTGTCGCCGATACCGGTGACATCGATGCGATTCAGCAGTTCACCCCCCGGGATGCCACCACCAACCCTTCATTGATCCTGGCGGCGGCCCAGATCCCGACCTACCAAAACCTGATCGATACCTCCCTGCGGGAGTCCCGCGAGGTCTGCGGCCCCTCGGCACCGGCTGAAGAGGTGGTGCGCGAAGCCCTCGACGAGATCTGCGTCACCTTCGGCAAGGAAATTCTCAAGATCGTCCCCGGCCGGGTCTCCACCGAAGTGGATGCGCGCCTGAGCTTCAACACCGAAGCGACGATCACCAAGGCCCGCAAGCTGATTGGCCTTTATCGCCAAGCGGGCATCAGCCGTGATCGCGTGCTGATCAAGATTGCCTCCACCTGGGAAGGCATCAAGGCCGCGGAGGTGCTCGAAAAAGAGGGCATCCACTGCAACCTCACCCTCCTCTTCAGCTTCGCTCAGGCCGTGGCCGCCGCTGAGGCTGGCGTCACCTTGATCTCCCCCTTTGTCGGCCGCATCCTCGACTGGTTCATAAAGAGCACCGGCCGCGAGAGCTATCCCGGCCATGAGGATCCGGGCGTGCTCTCGGTCACCAAGATCTTCAACTACTTCAAGACCTTCGGCTACAAAACCGAGGTCATGGGAGCGAGCTTCCGCAACATCGACGAAATCGTCGAATTGGCAGGCTGTGACCTACTCACCATCTCGCCCAAACTCCTGGATCAACTGCGCAACACCCAGGGGGATCTGCAACGGAAACTGAACCCCTTTGATCCAGCGACGACGGAGCAACAGATCCACCTAGATGCCCAAGGCTTCAAGGCGATGATGGCCGAGGATCAGATGGCCACTGAAAAACTGGATGAGGGTATCCGGGGATTCACCAAGGCAATCGAGACCTTGGAAGCCCAATTGGCCCACCGTTTGGGCGAACTGGAGGGAGCCAGTGCCTTCCAACATGCCGCCCAGGAAATCTTCCTGCTGAACGACCTCGATGGCGACGGCTGCATCACCCGCGAGGAATGGCTGGGGACCGATGCTGTGTTCGATGCCCTGGACACCGATCACGACGGACGTCTTTTGCCCAATGACATCCGTGGCGGACTCGGTGCGGCCCTCGCCATTAACAACTGACTTAGGCTCTGGCCCAGTTGGTTGGCTGTTGCGTGAACGCCCTCGAAACCATGCGTGCCCTGGCCAGCCAGGGAGAGGTGATTCAGGCAACGGCAGGTGATGCGATCTTCTCCTCCGGGGAGACCGGAGACTGCATGTTCGGGGTTCTGGAAGGAACCGTTGAGCTCACCTGGAACGACGAGGTCGGCCATGAGGTCATTCAGGCCGGCGACGTCTTTGGGGCCGGTGCCCTGGTGACGGCGGAGCATCGCCGCTACGGCAATGCCAAAGCCGTCAGCGACTGCAAGCTGCTGAAGATGAACCGCGAGAAGTTCCTCTTCGCCGTTCAGGAGTCCCCGATGTTCGCCATCGAGCTGCTGGGCTCAATCGATCAACGCCTGAGGCAACTCAAGGACTGCACCAAGGTCGGCTGAGCGCTCAGCCCCGCTGGAACAGCAGACGTTTAATCACGCGTTGGGCGATATCGCCGTAACCCATCTCGCCCGAAAGAATTTGGGCGATCCGTTGCGGCGCTGTCGGTCGCTTGATCCCCAGCTGGTAGCCCACTTTCGGGACCCGGTAGAACACCTGTGCAATGCGCCGGCCCCAGGCCATGGAGTCGCCCCAGTGCTGGCGCATCTGGGCGCTGTATTGAGCGAGGGCCTGCTGTTGCTCATCGGCAGCCGAGCTGCCCAGGTAGCGATCCACCGCGTCAGCGGCCCGCACGCCACTCATCAGTGCTGGGCGTAACCCCTCCGCCAAAAAGGGATCACAGAGGGAGGCCGCGTCACCGACCACCACGGCGCCAGGGACATGCAGTGGGTAGTGACCATCCCAAACCCTGAGGGGAGAACGGCGCCGCAGGCCGGCATCCGGCGCGAGGCCCAAGGAGGGAAGCAATTCGGCTAACACCGCATCCGCATCCGCCGCTTCGCGGCCAATGAAGGTGCCCACTCCAATGCTGTAGCCCCCTTGCCTGGGGAAGGCCCAGCAGAAGCCATGGCGCACGAGACCGAATTCGAATCGGGCCGTGTCCCCCTCCAACACCTCGGCATCAACCTCAGCCGCCAGGGCTTCTGCAAAGCGCGGCTGACTGGGACCGAGGCCCAAGGGGGCCGCAAAACGAGAGTTGGAGCCATCGGCAATCACCACGGCTCGTGCGCGGTAGCCATGGCCACCGGCTTCCAACATCCATTGATCGCCATCCCGCTGGATTGACGACACTTCGGAGCCATCCAGCAGTTCCGCACCCTCCGCAACGGCCCGCTCAACCAGATAGTGGTCCAGCTTGGAGCGCTGCACGATCCAAAACGGAGAGTCGCCAGGAAGGACCGCCACCACCGGATCCTCCAGGCACCAGGTGAATTTCACCTGGGTGATCACCCGATCAACGGCCGGCTGCAGATCAAAGGGAAACCAACGCTGCACGGAGGCCGCCATGCCACCGCCACAGGGTTTGGGCCTGGGAAGGGACTGCGCCTCAAGCAGCAGAACACGACGTCCCCGCGCAGCCAGGTGGAAGGCCGCTGCGCCGCCGGCAGCACCGGCGCCGACAACGGCGACATCAAAACAGTGCGGTTCGCTCACACCTTGAGGATGTCTGCTTCCTTCTCAGCCAGCAGTTTCTCGATCTCAGCAATGAACTTGTCGGTGAGCTTTTGGACCTTGTCCTGCTCATCGCGGCTTTGATCCTCGGAGAACTCGCCCTCCTTCTCCTGCTTTTTCACCTTGTCGATCGCATCGCGGCGAACGTTGCGCAGGGCCACCTTGCCCTCCTCGGCATACTTCGCCGCCAACTTGCAGAGCTCCTTGCGGCGGTCCTCCGTCAGGGGCGGGATGTTGATACGGATCAACTTGCCGTCGTTGTTGCAAGTCAGCCCCAGGTCACTCATCGAAATGGCCTTCTCGATCAGCCCCAAGGAGCTGCCATCGAAGGGCTGCAGTTGGATCGTCGAGGAGTCTGGGGTGCTGATGGTGGCCAGGGACTTCAGCGGCGTATCCGCGCCGTAGTACTCCACCTGGATCTTGTCGAGCAGCGACGCATTCGCCCGGCCGGTGCGAATCGTGTTGAAGGTGCGCTGGGTGGAATCCACCGACTTGCGCATGCTGGCTTCGAGATCCATGGCGAGAAAAAGGGCGTCGCTGAAGAAAGAAAGGGGCCGACCCGTCAGGCCGAAGGAAGGATGCTGGTGCCGATGGGCTCACCGCGCACAGCCCGACCAATGTTGCCGGAACCGAACAGATCAAACACCACGATTGGGATGGCGTTGTCCTTGCAGAGGGCGATGGCCGTGCTGTCCATGACCTCTAGCTCTTTGCTGAGGACATCCATGAACGAGAGGCTCTCGTAACGCACCGCGTCGGCGTGCTTGTTGGGGTCCTTGTCGTAGACCCCGTCGACCTTGGTGGCCTTGAACACCACGTCGGCTCCGATCTCAGCGGCCCGCAACGCAGCGGTGGTGTCCGTGGTGAAGAAGGGATTACCCGTACCGGCGGCAAAGATCACCACGCGCCCCTTCTCCATGTGGCGGATGGCCTTGCGACGGATGTAAGGCTCCGCAACCTCCTGCATCGAGATGGCGCTCTGGACGCGGGTGGGAATGCCGGCCCGCTCCAATCCGTCCTGGAGCGTGATGGCATTCATCACCGTCGCCAACATGCCGACGTAGTCAGCGGTGGCCCGGTCCATGCCGGCGGCGGACCCCTTAAGACCGCGGAAGATGTTGCCGCCGCCCACCACGATCGCCAGTTGGCTGCCGTCGGCGACCACAGCGGCGACATCCTTAGCGATGGCATCCACCACCGCAGGATCGATGCCGTAGCCCTGCTCGCCCATCAGGGCTTCGCCGCTGAGCTTCAGCAACACGCGCTGATAGGCCATCCCTTCGTGCTGCAGCTTCGTTGGCCGAACAGTAGCAAGCGTGAGATCCCTTGCCGACGCTGGCCAGGAGCGCTTCGATGCCAGCAGATGGGAGTGCTGGATGGACAGGCATCAGGACCAACCCATTCCACCGGTCGGCTCCAGCCGCAGCGGCCTCATGGCCCGGCTCACCCTCTCGGCCGTGGAACAACTGACCGAAGACCCCCGCGCCTGGGCTGAACCGGTCGTGCATCGGGCGCTGTTGATCAGCGGGCTCTCGGTGCTGATGAGCGCCCTGGCCACGGTGCAAACCCAGACCAGTCCTTAGAACTCAATACCCGCCTGGGCTTTTACCCCCTGTTCCCGGAAGGGATGGCGCACAAGCTTCATCTCCGTCACCAGATCAGCACGCTCCACTAACGCCGCCGGAGCGCCGCGGCCGGTGAGCGCCACATGGGTCAAGGGCGGCCGCAGCTTCAATCCCTCCAACAGATCCTCCAGATCGAGGTAGCCCAACTTGAGGGCCACATTCACCTCATCGAGGACCACCAACTTGCGCTGGGGATCAGCGAGGTACTCGCAGGAGCGCTTCCAGGCCTGCTGCACCAAGGCACGGTCACGCTCGCGGTCCTGGGTTTCCCAGGTAAAGCCCTCCCCAAGGGCATGCCAGTGCAGCGCTTCACCAAACAGCTCCAGCGCCTTGGCCTCGCCGGGTTGCCAGCCCCCCTTAATGAACTGCACAACGGCCACCTGCTCCCCGTGGCCCAAGGTCCGCAGCACCAACCCCAGGGCTGCCGTGGTCTTGCCCTTGCCATCACCGGTGAAGACCAGCACCAGTCCCTTCTCCAGGGAGCGCTCCCCAACCCGCTGCTGCTGCACTTCCTTGCGGCGAGCCATGCGCCGCTGGTAGGCATCGGCCGTGGCCTCAGGGGCCAGGTCTCCGCCCATCCCCAACTCCGATGCTGTCTGGTCCAGGGCGTTGGGATCGGCCACAGCTTGAGGTCAGGGGTGCCTCCAATCTGGCGCGGTTAAGCCGCGCTCGCCTGGTGCCGGGCCAGGGCCGTATCCACAGCCTGCTGCTGATCCCGGCGGGTGATCCAGTGGTGATAAGTCCTGGTGTGGATCGCCACGGAGTGGCCCATCATCCGAGCCGCCACCGTGTCGGGCAGACCGATGTGGATCGTGCGAACCGCCCAGGCATGGCGCAGGTCGTAGGGGGTGAGGGGCAGGTCGTAGCGACGGAACTGCTCGGCAACACGGCGGCCGACCTGCTGCAGGGTGGTGCGGCGGAGATCGGTACAGACCGCCGGCAGAAGCTGACGCTGAGCCCCTAGTTGCTCCAAGCCGAAGCGCTCCACCCACTCCGGTTGAAAGGGCCAAACCTGGTGCTCTCCGGTCTTGCTCGTGGGCAACACACGGATCACCCGATCGCCCCCGGGTGCCAAGGCGGAGAGGTCGGTGAAGAAGACCTCATGGTTGCGTAGGCCATAGGTCGCCATCAGGCCGTAGGCCAAGCGCCATCCGGGGTTAGGAATGCGCTCAAGCCACTCCAGGATCTGAAGGTCGCTTGGGAGCTGGCGAAATTGGGCGGCATGCAGGCCATAGCCCCCCGCCCGCTCACCCCAGTCAGGGGGCAACGCCAACCCTTCGGCTCGAGCCAGGGCCGCGAGGGTGGTGCCGCACTGCTGTCGCCCCCGCGAGGCCAGGGGATAACTCTCCAGAACGGCCTCCAGAAGCGGCAGGCCCCAGGCCATCCCCTGGTCCCCAGCCAAGCGCTCGAGGCGGCGGACATAGGGCAGATAGGCGCTGCTCCAGGTCGTCCGGGCTCCGGAGGGATTGCGGCGGCGGCGCGGATCTTGGAAAAACCCCTGCTCAAAGCGCTGCAGCCGTGCCGCAAGCGAAGAGGCCGTCGCTGGGGGCAATGGCCCCGTGGGAGCGTCCTTGGTTTGAAGCCAGTCGTCCCAGCAGAAGCGCTGCTGCTGAAGCTGCTGCAGGACCAGCTTCAGTTGGTGGCGGGCCTGCTCGAGGCCGGCTGGGTCAGCGTCAAGGCCAAGGCTGATCCGTTGCACCCGCTGAGCCGACCCACCGCTGCGGCAGGGCAAGGGTCCCCTCAGGCCGAGCCGGGAACCCCGGCGCTCCAGCCGCAGCGAAACACCGCTGGCGGCCAGCAGCGCGTTGTGTTCCCGAAGGGCCAGATCGAGGCGTTCGAGGCTGATCTTGAGACCAAAGCGAGCCGGCCGACCTTATCGAGCCTGAACGGGAGCGACCAGCCCCCAGCCGGCAGCGTTACGCTCGCCGCTGTTGTTGTCCGATGAAGCGGGGCATGGCCAAGGTCGGCGTGGTGTTGCTGAACCTCGGCGGCCCTGAGCGCATT
>NZ_JAFMFX010000014.1:0-37780 GCF_017855895.1 Vulcanococcus sp. CPBay_Sum15L08_68
TCGGACGGCCGTCTCAACGCCGCCGGAGAACTGGAGTGTCCGTATCACGGCTGGAGTTTTGACGGGTCGGGGCGCTGCACACTGCAGCCCCAGGCGGAACCGGGCAGCAGCATCAGTGGCCGCAGCCACTGCCGCAGCTACGCCACGGCCTGCGCCCAGGGGTTGTTGTTCGTCTTCAGCGGGCCAAGCGAGCAGGCAAGGGAGCAGCCCCTACCGCTGGTCCCGGTTCTCGATGAGGCCGGCTGGGTGGTGCAGGACACCTTCCGGGATCTGCCGATGGATGCCCTGACCCTGCTGGAGAACGTGCTCGACGCCAGCCACGTTCCCTTCACCCACCACGCCACCGTTGGCCGCCGAGAGAACGCGGCCCCCGTCGCACTGGCCCTAACGGGGTTCGATCGCGACGGCTTTACGGGACTGTGGGAGGAGGGCCCCAGACGCGGAAAGCTCGGGAGTCAACACACCCGATTCCTGGCCCCGGGGCTGATGTGGCACGACCTCACCGCCAAAGGGTTCGCCCGCATCCTCACGGTCGTCTATGCCGTCCCCACCCGTCCTGGGGAATGCCGATTGATCGCCCGCTTTCCCTTTCAATTCAGCTCCCCCTGGCCGGGACGCCTGCTGCGGCTGCGCCCCCAATGGCTCCAGCACATCGGCAACCACACGGTGCTGGAAGACGACCAGCTCTTCCTGCACTGGCAGGAGCGGGTCATCGAACAGCGGGGCGGCCGCCATGACGCCCTGCGCCAGTACCACCTCCCCACCCAGGCGGATCTCTACGTCAGAGCACTGCACGACTGGGTCAATCGCTACGGCGGCGAGCCATTCCCAGGCCAACCGCTACCGCAGCGGCAAAACCGCCAGGCCTTGATGGAGCGGTTTGAGGCCCACACCCGCCATTGCCGCAGCTGCGCCGGCGCCGATCGGCGGCTGAAGCGCCTGCAGCCGCTCTGCTGGATTCTGGTGGCCCTTGCAGGACTGGGCGCGGCCTGGAGTGGTCCGGGCTGGGCAGGCGGCATCGCCCTCGCCTTCGGCGTTGCCCTGGCCTTAGCGGCCTGGCGCATTCGGCGCTGGCGCCAGCTGCTGCGCTTTGGCAGCGGGCTGCCCCCCCGCAACCACTAGGGCAAGACAAACGGAACGGGAGAGTCGAAGTGCATCCAGCGGCCATCGCTTGGATGGCTGAACTCCAGGCCGCAGGCATGCAAGTGCAAGCGCGCCGCAGAACGCTCGCCGTAGAGGGGATCACCCAAGATCGGATGCCCCAGCGCCTGCAGATGCACACGCAGCTGATGGGAGCGTCCCGTCAGGGGCTGCAACGCCAAGCGACTGCAGCTGGAGTGCTGAGACGACAGGCGCCAGTGGGTTCGGCAGGGTTTACCGGCGGGGTCGACGCCATAGAGCGGAGGCCTGTGTTGTCGCTTGGCGATCGGATGATCAATCCAGCCCTCCTCGCCATCGGGCACGCCGGAGACATCGGCGACGTAGCGCTTCTCAACCCGCCGCTCGGCAAAGGCCTGGCTCAAGGCGCGGTGGACCAGCGCTGAACGGGCGACGACGATCAAACCGGAGGTGTCCCGGTCGAGGCGATGCACCAAACGGGCTTCGGGCCACTCGGACTGGACGGCCGTGATCAAGGAATCCGACAGCTCGGGGCCTAGGCCGGGTTGGGACAACAGGCCGCTGGGTTTCTCGAGCACCAGCAGGGCCGGATCCTCGTAGACCAACCAAAGCGGATCAAACAACGCAGGCAAGAACGCTCGACCCTGGCCACACTGGCCCTAGTAGTAGCCGGGCCATGGCACTCGATCAGTTCAAACGGGCGCTCTCCGCCCTGCTCGAGCAGGCCCCCGAGGATCCCCTCGAGCGCGATGAATACTTCGAGCTGAACACCCTCCCCAGCTACGGCGGCAGCGGCTTTGAAGTCGTGATCTGCGATGAAGAGCACGAGATCTTCGCCGTGATCTACACCGATCGCCTGTTCGACGAGGGGGAAGAGGGCCAGGAGGCGGTTGAAGCACTCGTGCCCCCATTCCTTGAGGCCGCCTACGGCCTGACGCCCGAGGAATGGCAAAGCACCGAACCGTTTGATCTCGGCTGGCGGAGCCGCGAATACCTCTGGTTCATGGAATTCAGCGTGCCCGGGCTCAAACCCACCTGCAGCTACTGAGGCTCAAGCGCTCCACTGGAGCAGCTGCAGCTCACTGGCGCGCCGGCTGATCAAGACCAACTGATCACCATCGACCGCCACAGGCAGTCCCGTCACCCGGCGCAGTTGTTGGCGATCCACCAAGGCCACACCACAGGTCTCCACCAGCAGCGCGGGCATCAACCCAGGCCCACCCCGCATGCCCAACAGATCCAAGGCCTGACGGACGGCACGGGCCGAGGTGTCGGCTCCCAGCCGCTCCACCAGCTGAGGCCAAAGATGGTTCACCGGCTCAAAGCCAGAGAGATCGACGTCAAACACCTGCATCGATTCACTGTCTGCCGCCGGCTGGACCGCGGTCAAGCCCGGTTCAGTTGGACGTAGTGCGGGGCATAGAGAAACACCCGCTCCCCCAGACGCACCTGTTGGGCATCCAAGGCCACCGCTGCGCCCGCCAGAAAATCGACGGCCCGCTGGAGCTGGTCTTCGGCCAAGGCGCTGAAGTTCACCACAACCGTGGCCTGATCACGCAGGGCCGTAATCGCCTCTTGAACCGCATCAAAGCTGGGCGGATGGATCACGATCACCTCCGGCCCCCAGCCGGGAGCGTCCTGCTCCGATGGCGGAAGAAATGGATCCATCAGCCGCTCGGCTCTTCAGAGGATTCAGGTTCCTCCTGGGGGCGGAAACGCTCGAGCATTTCGGCCGTCGGATGAATCGTCTCCAGGGCATCCTCGTTATCCAGGAAGGCCTCAAAGGAGCGGAAGCGACAGATTGTGGGCTCGATCTCAGGGTCACTGCAGACCTCCTGCCAGCTCAGATGCTTCGGTCTGAGCTCCTGGAAATGGACCAAGGCCTCCTCCAGATCACCCGCGTCACCGCAGTTTTCCCCCTTCCAGAGCAACTCAAAAAAGGTCACGGCCCGTTGCGCTCGGTTGCCCTGAGCCTACGAAGAACCAAGCACAAAAAAAGCTGGACCACAGATGCGGTCCAGCCAGGAATCGAAGCCCTGAAGAGAGGGATTCAGTCCTCTTCCGCCTCAGCGCCGGCGGGGATCAGCTTGATCTGCTTACGGCCGAGTTTGATCTCAAACTCATCGCCGGGCTCCAGACCCAGCAGCGCGGTGTAGGCCTTACCCACCAGCAGGTTGCCGTTGCCCTGAACCGTGGCCACATAGCTGAGCTTGCGGCCGCCCTTGCCGGTGCCACCACCGCCGCCGCCAATGCTGAGACCTTTGGCCTCCAGCAGAGCCTCATAGAAGGCAGTGAAGTTCAGACGCTCTGAACCATCTTTTTTGTTGCTGACATACCCGCAGGAGCGAACAAGATCAGACTTGCTGACATCACCCAACTCTTTGACCTTGGCGAGAAGATCAGATCCGGTCAGCATTGAATAGAAATTCGGTTGCGGGAAAGATAGCGGGCCAAGCCACACTCACCAAGGGGGATGGTGTGCATGAAGAGACATTGCACACTCAAGCAACATCAAACGACATCCCTAGCGTCAAACCAGACACAGGCGTTCACCATGTTCGTTGGCGAAGTTTTCCTCGAGAGTGTCTCGACCGGCGTCATCACAGCTGAAGAAATCGCCTGGATCACGGCAAAGCAAAGCCAGTTCGACCGGCAAGAAGAGGCGATGGCCCTCAAGCTGGGGCGCCTGCTCGATGAGGGCGTGATTCAAATCGGCTGCCGCATGCTCGGCGACCACGCCCGCTCGGCCTAGATCAATTCCGGATGACGGGGGTCCCCCTTAAACGGACCCTCAACGGCTGAGGTGATCCAACCGCCGTAGAAGCCACCCGGCTGGGGAATCACCAGCTCCTGATCAATCCAACAGCCATCCATCAGCGCGGGATAGAGCGCGATCCACCCTGCGATCGGCGCAAACGGGGCTGTGGGTTGGGTATAGGTCCAGGCCGCCTTGGGCAAGCAGCGATCGCCCACAACGATGTCGAAGTAGCTCGCGACCCCCTTCCACTCACAAAAGCTGCGTCCGCCAGCGGGCACCAAGGCACCGGCGGTAAACGCCTCCGCCGGCAGGTAGTAGGTGGGCGGATGGAAAGTTTCCAAGACACGAAAACTCTTCTGGGTCTCCGCCAACAGTGCTCCGAGGGCCCGCACCTGAATGTGCTGTGCGGAAGCCTGCAGGGCAGGAGGCCTGGGGTAATCACAAACCCGTTCTGGAGTGGGGGCCATCAAGCTTCAGCCTCAACCAGGAATGAAATTGCGCAATTTCCGAGCCTCTTCTCCGGCGCGGTGCTGGAGCTCGGCATCGCTGAGCTGCTCGTCCTCGCGCACCATGGCCGCAATCACGTCGGCCTCCTCAACCTGGAACTGAAGCTCCGCAGCCCAGCCCAGGAGTTCCGCCAGATCCATCGGTGTCTTCAGCCGTTCAGCCATCTGCGGCTGCGAGCGGGCATACGCAAGAAAGGCATCCAACTGCTGCAGCGACACGACCCTTTTTCGAAAGCACCGGTCTAACGGAACCCAGCCCTCGTCAAAGGACCGATCGCGCATCAAACTTGCCCCAGACGCGTGCATCGGCATGTCCACCCCCCTCCCCCAATGGATGCGCCTGCTCGGTGCGGGGCTCACGGGGCTGCTGGCCGTGCTGTTTGTCGTGGTGCTGCAACAGACCCGTGAACAGGGTCAACGGCTGCAGCAACTGCAGGACAAGGTGCAGACGATCGAAAACGCCAACGACCTGGAGCGCACCAACGCCCTGGAAGAGCAACTGCGCTCGACGGTGGAGCGGCTGCAGGCCCTGGAGGGCATCGAGCAAAAAGTCCAGAGCCTCAGCAGCCAAGTCCAGACCCTGCGGGATCTGCAGCGGTCCCGCTCCTCACTCTTCCCCTATGAGTCAGGCGGGCCTTCGCGCCCCCTGCCTGCGCTTCCGCAGCTGCCTTAATGGCGGCCGCTCAACGCTTCGATCAGATCCAGACACCGGTCATCCCCGTGATGGCCCAGTTGATCGCGGCCACCCCAGGAACCCTCTCCCTCGGACAAGGCGTGGCCCCCTGGGCGCCGCCAGAGGAGGTCCTCCAGGCCATGGCGGCGGCACTGCGCAACGATCCCGACCTGCATCGCTATGGACCGGTGGCCGGGGATCCAGAGCTTCGCGCCGAGCTACGGCACTGGCTTGAGCAGCAACACCAGATCGACTGCAGCGCCAGCGAGATCCTGATCACAGCCGGCAGCAACATGGCCTTTCAGGCGGTGGTGCAGGCGCTGTGCGATCCAGGGGATGAGGTCATCCTCCCGGTCCCCTACTACTTCAACCACGAGATGGCAGTCCGCATCGCCGGAGGACATCCGCGAGCGGTTGAGGCGGGGGTCATCCCTGATCCCGCTCTGCTGGAGGAGGCCATCACGGAGCGAACTCGGGCGATCGTGACCGTCTCACCCAACAACCCCAGCGGCGCGATCGTTCCGCGGCCGGTTCTTGCGGCTATCAATCAGCTCTGCGCCCGCCGCGGCCTGATCCACATCAGCGATGAGGCCTACGCCCTGTTCCATTACGGAGCGGAGCGCCCCTGGAGCCCCGGTGCCGCAGCCGGCAGCGGCGGGCACACCATCACCCTGGGATCCCTCTCCAAAAGCCATGGCATGGCGGGCTACCGCATCGGCTGGGCCGTGGTGCCGCCGGAGCTGATGTCAGCCCTGACCAAGGTGCAGGACACCTCCTTGATCGGGCCGCCCAAGTTGAACCAATGGGCCGCCCGGGCCGCCTTAGCCGTGGGACCCCAGTGGTGCCGCGAGCAGATCCAGACCTTGGCGGAGCGGCGGGAGCAGGTCCTCGCTGCCCTTGGGCCAGCGACCCCCAAGCGCCCCTGGCGTCTGTTGAACCAACCGGAAGGTGCCTTTTACGCCCTGCTTGAACTGGACAGCAGCCTCAGCGCAGACCAGGTGATGAAGCGCCTCATCGTTGACCATCAAGTGGCCCTAGCCAGCGGCAGCAGCTTTGGGCTGAAGGGTGCCTGCCTGCGACTGAGTTACGGGATGCTCAGCGGAGACGACCTCGCCGAAGCCCTAAGGCGACTCGAGCGCGGGCTCTTGGCCTTGAGCTAATCAGCCCTTCACCGCATCGCCGGTGGCGCTGGGGAGGATGAAGCGCTGGAGCCCAATGAACAACACCAGCACCGGCACGATCGAGACGACCGCACCGGCGGCCACCAGGCGCCAATCGAGGGAAAAACTGCTGGCCAGTTGTTGCAGCCCCAGGGGCAGGGTGTAGAGGTTCCGGTCATCCAGGATCACCAGCGGCCAGAGGAAATCACTCCAGGTGCCGATAAAGACAAACATCGCCAGGGTGATCAAATCCGCCTTGGCCGCAGGGATCATCACGTTCCACCACTCACCCAGGCGACTGCAGCCATCAATCCGAGCCGCCTCCTCCAGTTCCACTGGCACGCCAGCGAAGCTTTGCCGCAGCAGAAAAATGCCAAAGGCCGTTGCCGCCTGGGGAATGATCAGGGCCCAGAGGGTGTTGCGTAGACCCAGCTGCACCATCAGCAGGTAGAGCGGGATCATCACCACCTGAAAAGGAATCAGGATCGTCGCCACCACCAAAGCCAGCACCAGGCCTCGCCCGGCAAAGCGCATCCGCGCCAAGGGGTAGGCGGCTAGGGAGCAGAACAGCAGGTTGGCGAACACCGCGCAGCCGCTGACGATGGTGCTGTTGAGGATGTAGCCCCACATGGGGTTGTCCTCAAACAGGCGCAGGTAGGCCTCCAGGCTCGGTTGGCTCGGGAAGAGCGCCGGGGGGCTGGTGAAGATGTCTTCGGCCGGCCCCTTTAAGGACGTGCTGACCAGCCAGAGCAGGGGCACGAGCATCGCCACCGCAATCAGCAGCAGCGCAATCAACTGCAGGCCGCGGAGCAACACAGACCGCCTGCGGCCGCTGATGGGCTCAGCCATCAGAGGCGAGGGCGATCGGCAGGGGCCATCTCACCCACCGGCAAGGGTGCTTTCTGGGGGTGCAGGGGTGAGTGTTGACTGCCCGCCACCAAGCGATTGAGGGCATTCACAAAGGCCTGGGCAGAGGCCACGACGATGTCGGTGTCGGCGGCATGGCCCGAGTAGAGCACCCCATCCGCCCGCAGGCGAATCGTGACTTCACCCATGGCGTCAATGCCTTCGGTGACCGACTTCACCGAGAACTCCACAAGCTCATTGGGCACCTGGGCCAGCTGGTTGAGGGCCTGGCAGACGGCATCCACCGGGCCGGTGCCAATGGCGGCTTCGGTCAGCTCTGCACCCTCGCTATTCAGCAGGGTGACCGTGGCCGTCGGTTGCAGGCTGGTGCCCGTGCTGACCTGCACCAACTTCAGGCTGTAGGTCGCCTGGTCCTGCTGCTGCACCTGTTCGCTGACGATGGCCTCGAGATCGCGGTCGGAGATCTCCCGCTTGCGGTCGGCCAACTCCTTGAAGCGGGCGAAGGCATCGTCGAGGTCCTCGCGCTCGAGGTTGTAACCGAGCTCCTCCAGGCGGGCGCGGAACGCACTGCGGCCGCTGAGCTTGCCCAAGGAGATGCGGTTATCGGCCAGACCGATGGTGCGGGCGTCGATGATTTCGTAGGTCAGGCGGTTCTTCAGAACGCCGTCCTGGTGGATGCCGCTTTCGTGGGCGAAGGCATTGGCACCGACGATGGCCTTGTTGGGCTGTACCGCCATGCCGGTGAGGTTGCTCACCAAGCGGGAGGTCTTGTAGATCTCCTCGGTGCGGATGCCGGTGAGGGGTTCGCTGCTGCTGACGTCGCGGCCCAGGAAAGGGTTGAAGTAGCTGCGGCGCACATGCATCGCCATCACCAACTCCTCCAGGGAGGCGTTGCCGGCCCGCTCACCAATGCCGTTGATCGTGCACTCCAGCTGGCGGGCACCGTTTTTCACGGCCTCGAGGAAGTTGGCCACGGCCAAACCGAGGTCGTTGTGGCCGTGCACCGAGATCACCGCTTGATCGATGTTGGGCACATGGCGGTTGATCCCATCGATCAGCGCACCGAACTCCGAAGGCGTCGTGTAGCCAACGGTGTCGGGGATGTTGATCGTCGTGGCTCCAGCGGCAATCGCAGCTTCGATCACCTGATACATGAACTCCGGATCGGAGCGGCCCGCGTCCTCGCAGGAGAACTCGACGTCATCCACCAGGGAGCGGGCGTAGGCCACCATCTCGCCGGCGATGCTCAGGACCTCCGCGCGACTTTTGCGGAGCTTGTGCTCCAGATGGATGTCGCTGGTGGCAATAAAGGTATGGATGCGGCGATGGGCCGCCGGAGCGACTGCATCCGCGCAGGCCTTGATGTCGCCCTTGGCGGCCCGCGCCAAGCCACAGATCACCGGACCCTCGGCGGTGCCGACCGTTTGGGCGATGCGTTGCACCGCATTGAAGTCACCAGGGCTGGCGAAAGGGAAGCCCGCCTCGATGATGTCGACGCCAAGCCGGGAGAGCTGCTGAGCGATCGCCAGCTTCTCCTCCAGGTTGAGGCTGGCCCCAGGGGACTGCTCACCATCACGCAGGGTGGTGTCGAAGATCAATACCCGGCCGGGATCGCGGGCCATGGCGGCTACAAGTCGGAATGGTTATGAGTTAGGTCCACTCTAGTCGGGTGGGCCTGGATGCGGCTCAGCCGCTTCAGTGACCGTCGGTCTTCTCGAGCTGCGGCTTCAGGCTGGAGAGATCCACAAACCGATCCGCCGCATTGCGCAGTTCCCGCGGAACCATGCCTTCGGTGCTCATCAAGACCACCTTCAGCCCCCGGATCCGCAGAACCTCCAGCAGACGCTCCAGATCACGGCTACCGCTCATCACCCAGACCTCATCAATGCGATGGGCCACGGCCATCAGATCAATGGCGATTTCCACGTCCAAATTGGCGCGGGCGAACTGCCGTTGATCGGAGTCATGCCCCACTTCCCTCAGGGGCTTGGTACGAACCGTGAAGCCCAGGCTGGTGAGGGCATCACGGAAGGGACGCTGATCGGTCGCGTCCTTCAGACCCGTGTACCAAAACGCAGAGCCGAGCTCGACGCCGGATTGCGCCGTGGCGTACTCCAGCAGCCGACGGGGATCGAAAAACCAGCCGAGTTTTTGCTGCACGTAAAACATGCTGTGGCCATCGACCGCCAGAGCCAGCTGCATCCGCACCCCTTCACTCCGTCGAGCCTAGAAGTTGCACCTAAAGTCGCCTCACTCTGAGCAGGGGCGTTGGCCGCAGGACCCGCTGACGCTGGCGATCTAGCGCTTGTTCTCCACGCGCACCTGCCGTACGTGCACTCCAGCGCACCGGGATCCCTGGAGGAGGACTGGTATTTCCAGGCCCTTCTGGAGTGCTACCTGCCTCTGCTGGACACCCTCGAGGCCGCCGCCGCTGACCCCAGCCAGCGACCGCGGCTGACCATGGGGCTCTCGCCCACGCTGCTCTCCCTACTGAGCAACAAGGTCCTCAGTCAGCGCTTTATCCCCTGGCTGGAGGTCCGCCAAGAGCTCTTGCGCCAGGCACCCCAGGACCATGCGGCAGCCGCGGCCGGCCTCGGGCTGCAACTCCAGCGGGCCAAGCAGGCCTGGAAGCAGGCGAAGGGTGATGTGCTGCCGCGCTTTCAGGCGCTGCAACAGCAAGGGGTCCTCGACCTGCTGACCTGCGGTGCCACCCACGGCTATCTGCCACTGCTGCGGGATTGCCCCGAAGCCGTGCGGGCGCAGCTGCTGACGGCCGTGCGGGAGCACGAACGCCTGCTGGGGGTGCGGCCCCTGGGGATCTGGCTTCCGGAATGCGCCTACTACGAGGGGCTTGATCGGCTGCTGGTCAGCTGCGGGCTGCGCTACGCGATCCTCGATGCCCACGGCCTGCTGCATGGACAGCCGCGGCCCCGCTATGGGGTCTATGCACCGATCTGCAGTCCCGGCGGGATGGCCTTTTTCGGCCGGGATAGCGAATCGACCCTGCCCGTCTGGAGTGCCCGGGAGGGCTACCCCGGCGATCCCAGCTACCGCGAATTCCACCGCGATCTGGGCTGGGATCTCCCCGAGCAAGAGCTCCAGCAACGCGGCATCACCAGCCCGCGCCCCCTTGGGCTCAAGCTCCATCGCGTCACCGGGAGGCAGTGCAGCCTCGAGGCCAAGCAGGCCTACGACCCGGCGCAGGCCGCCGCCACCGTGCAGCGCGATGCCCAACACTTCCTGGCGGGCCGGGCGCAGCAACTGCAGGACCTCAGCGGCTCGATGGAACGTCGACCGCTCCTGGTCGCCCCCTTTGATGCGGAGCTCTTTGGCCATTGGTGGTTTGAAGGTCCCCAGTTCCTGGCGGAGCTGTTCCAGCAGGCGCCGCGTCAGGGGGTGGGTCTGGCCACCCTGCGGGAGACCCTCAGCCGAGGCGATGCGCTTCAGCTCTGCCAACCGTCCCCCTCCAGCTGGGGGCAGGGGGGCTACCACACCTATTGGCTCAACGAGAGCAATGCCTGGGTGATCCCCGAGTGGAACCGGGCCTCGCGGGCGATGGTGGATCGGGTCAGCCGCGGAGTCGGCAGCGAGCAGGCCAGGGACTGGCTGCAGCAGGCGGGCCGCGAATTGTTGCTGGCCCAAAGCTCAGATTGGAGCTTCATCCTGCGGGCCGGCACCACCACCGAACTGGCCAAGGAGCGGATTGAGCGCCATCTCCAACGCTTCTGGTGCCTGATCGAAGCGATCAACACCAACACCCCTCCACCGGAGGGGTGGCTTGAAGCCGTGCAACGGGAAGACGGCCTCTTTCCCCTGATCAACGCCGCCGACTGGGCCAGGCTGCCGGCCCCATGAGCGATCCCCGTCCGTCCCTGCTGGAGCCCCAGGCCCAGCGTGAGCTGCTCACGGCGGCACTGCCCGCCGAGCTGGCCTTTGAGCGGAGCTTGGCGGCCCAGGCCGCCGCCGAGCCGGAGCACGACCGGCTGCGGGTGCTGCAGCTGAATCTCGGCAAGCTCTGCAACATGCAGTGCTCCCACTGCCATGTGGATGCTGGCCCCCATCAAGGCCACACCCAGATGGGCGATGCGGTGGTCGACGCCTGCATCGCCGCCATCGAGCGACTCCGGCCTGCGGTGCTTGACCTCACCGGTGGAGCACCGGAACTGCACCCGCGCTTTCGCGATTTGATTCGTGCGGCACGCCAACGGGGCTGCCACGTGATCGACCGCTGCAATCTCACGGTGCTGCTCCTGCCAGCCCTCTCGGATCTGGTGGGTTTCCTGGCGGAGCACCAGGTGGAGATCGTCGCCAGCCTGCCCCAGCCGGAGGAGACCAGCACCGATGCGCAACGGGGCGATGGCACCTGGGAGGCCTCGATTGAAGCCCTGAGACGTCTCAATGCCAACGGCTACGGCCAGGGGCAAAGCGAGCGTCAGTTGACCTTGATGAGCAATCCCTGCGGCACCCAACTGCAACAGCTCACCGCCTGCGACGAGCTGCGCTGGAAACGGGAGTTACAGGAGAAAGCCGGAGTCCAATTCGATCGTCTGATCGGCCTGAACAACATGCCGATCGCCCGCTTCCTGCAGCAACTGCAGGCCGATGGTCACGTCAACTGTTATTTGAAGCTGCTGCAGGGCGCCTTCAATCCCGGTGCCCTCGCCGGTCTGATGTGCCGCGACACGCTTTCGGTGGCCGCCGATGGCTCGATCTACGACTGCGACTTCAACCAGATGCTGGACCTACCGCTGAGCGGAGGAGCCGACATTCGCTCCATCGATCTGAAGCAGTGGAAGGCGCAGCCGATCCGTTGGGGCAACCACTGTTTTGGCTGCACCGCAGGCCAAGGGAGCTCCTGCGCAGGCGCTACGGCTTGAGCAGACGCAGCATCAAGGGCAACTCACGCCCCTGCTGCTGCATCAAGCCCCAACGCACAGCCCAGGGGGCGACGGCGAACAGCCGCAGCATTGCGCCAATCAGGGCGGGAAGGGTGAGGGTATTGGTCAAGAAGCCGTACCACTGCTGTTTGGGCAGGGCGAAGAACGTGGCAAAAAACTGCCGGAGCTGGTCTTCGGGGTAACGCATCAGCTTCTCCAGGCCAAAGCGATAGAGGGCGTGCTTGCGCTGCAACTCGAGCGGCCACAGCGCCTGCCAGGCCTCACGCGCGAGGGACGGCGCAGAACGGTTGCCATCGGCAAGGCCAACGGCGATGGCCTCTGCCAGCAGCGGTGCCCGCCGCAGCAAGGAGCCCACCATGTAGCCCGAGGCGGGATGGACCAAGGTGGCGGCGCCCCCGAAGGCCAGCAACTGCTGCTCCAAATCCGGCAGGGGCATGTTCATCGGGAAGAGGCAGAACTCCTCCTCCTCCATGGCGAGCAGCTCAACACCGCGATGGGCCAACCGCTTCAGCAGACGCTCCTTCAAAACCGCGTAGGGAACAGCCGGGGCCAGGGCCAAGGAGGTTTCCTCCACGAAAAAGCGCCCCTCGCCGAAGTCCATCGCATACAAAAACGTTGGAGCTCCGCAGCGGCGCTCCGCCTCACTGAGGTGATCGCAGCGGTAATCCATCAGGACAAATTGGCCGGGCTCCACCGGGGGCTTGGAGAAGCGCCCCACAATTCCGTAGGCCGCCTGCCCCGCCACCGGACCTTCATCCGGGCGCTTGAGGAACGGGCTGTGATGACCGCTGCAATCAATCACCAGGCGCGCTTCGAGGCGCTCCCCTTGATCCGTCGTCACCACCGAACCCTGGCTGTGGTGCTCAATCCCGGTGACTGCAGCGCAGGTCCAGGGCACACCAGCGGCTTGGCAGGGGGTCAGCCAGTGGCGCTGCAGCGCAGCCTTGTCGAAGAGGCCGTAGTCGATGCCATGGGCAAAGGCCTCGGTCCCGAGCGCTGCACCGAAGTAACTCGTGGTGTGGCTCCAGCGGTGTCCCAACAGATGGGCCATGCCCAGGGCATCCACCTCCGGTCCCCAGATGCCATAGGTGTTCTGCCATGGCGCCTCGGGGGAGGTAGGAGCCACACCCGCCACCTTGACGCCCCGTTCCACCAGCGCGGCGGCGATGCAGAGGGCCGCAGGGCCAGCGCCGATGACGAGGACGTCAACACCCATGAATCAGGCCATTCACCCGGTGGGCGATCGAACGATCGCCCCGGTGATCAGACATCCGCGCTAACGGCCTCGCTGCTGGCGTCCTCGCCCGACTCCTCGTCCTCCTCCAGAGCTGGCGGAACCAGCACCACTTCGGAGAGGCGATCCCCACTATCGAGGCGTTGCAGCTTCACGCCCGTGGCGGCACGGGACTGCTGGGGCACCGCGTCGGCTTGCATCCGCACGATCACACCGCGCTCGCTGACCAGCAGCAACTCCTCACCAGCACCAAGCACCCGCAGGCCCACGAGCACATCGCCGTCCCGGCGGAACTTCATCGCCCGCAGGCCCATGCCGGCGCGCTTCTGGAGGCGGAACTGATCCACAGGGACCCGCTTACCCAGGCCGCTGGCCGAGGCCACCAAAACCCACGGCCCCTCGCTGGGCGCCACCTCCTCCGTGTCGTCCTCGTCGCTCGCAGCACTGCTGCCCTCGACCCGGTCCGCGAGTTCCACCGGGAGCACGTCCATGCTCACCAGCTGGTCCCCAGGCCGCAGGTTCATCGCCCGCACGCCCCGGGCGGTACGGCCCAAAGGCCTCAGCTCCTCATCGCTGAGGCGGAAGTGGATGGTCATGCCATTGCGCGAGCCGATCAGGACGCTGTCGCCCGGCTGGGCAAGACGGACCCAGGTCAGGGCATCGCCCTCTTCCAAGGAGATGGCAATCAAGCCATTGGAGCGGATGTTGGCGAAGGCCGAGAGACGGGTGCGCTTGACGTAGCCACCGCTGGTGAGCATCACCAGAACGGCGTCCTCAGTGAACTCACTCACCGCCAGCAGTGAGGTGATCTGCTCCTCCCGCGGGATCGGCAACAGCTGGACGATGGGCGTGCCCTTGGCCGCACGACTGCACATCGGCACCCGGTAGGCGGGCACGGTGTAGACGACGCCACGGTCGGAGAACAGCAGCAGCGAGTCGTGGTCGTTGCAGCTGATGAACAGACGGACCGCCTCTTCCCCTTGGGTTTTGGTGCCGGCCTTACCGCGGGTGCCGCGGCTGGTGGCCTCGAACTCACTGACCGGCATCCGCTTGAGGTAGCCGTTCTCGGTCAGCAGCACGACAGAGCGCTCGTTGGCGATCAAATCGATGTCTTCGAGACCGCCTTCGACATCGAGAATCTCGGTGCGGCGCGGGGAGTCGTAGCGGGAGCGGATGACGCCCAGCTCGTCGGTGATCAGGCCATAGACCCGCTCCTTGCGGGCCAGGATGTCCTTGTAGTCCGTGATCTTGGCGAGCAGATCCTCGTGCTCGAGGCGAATCTTGTCGGCCTCAAGGGCGGTGAGGCGGCGAAGCTGCATCTGCAGGATCGCGTCCGCCTGAACTTCACTCAGTCCAAATTGCTCAACCAGCTCCAATCGGGCGCTGGCGGTATCTGCAGCACCGCGAATCAGGGCAATGATGGCGTCGAGATTGTCGAGCGCAATCAGCAGGCCCAGCAGAATGTGGTCGCGCTCTTCGGCCTTGCGCAGCAGGTATCGCGTCCGGCGCTCAATCGTCTCGACCCGGAAGTCGAGGAAGACCTGCAACATCTTGCGCAGGGTGAGCAGCACGGGCTCGCCATTGACCAGCGCCAACATGTAGGCACTGAAGTTGCTCTGCAGCGGCGTGAGCTTGAACAGGTTGTTCAGCACCACCTGGGGGTAGGCATCCCGACGCAGCTCAATGACGATCCGCATCCCGTCGCGGTCGGATTCATCGCGGATATCCGCGATGCCTTCGAGCTTTTTGTCATTGACCAACTCAGCAATGCGCTCAATCAGCGCCGCTTTGTTGGTTTGGTAAGGCAGCTCGGTGATGATCACCGCATCGCGATCGGGGCGCCCCTTGGCCTCAACCGTCTCAATCGCAGCGACGCCGCGCATCGTGACGGAGCCGCGGCCCGTTTCGTACATCTCACGGATGCCGCGGCGGCCAAGGATTTGTCCACCGGTGGGGAAATCAGGTCCGGAGACGTAACCCGTTAACTCGCGATCGGTGAGTTCAGGGTTGGCGATGAGGGCCAGCAGGCCATCAATCAGCTCGGTGAGGTTGTGGGGAGGAATGTTGGTGGCCATGCCCACCGCAATTCCTGTCGATCCGTTCAGCAAGAGCTGGGGGATGCGCGCAGGCATCACCGTTGGCTCTTGCTGCGAACCGTCAAAGTTGTCGATGAAATCGACGGTTTCGCTCTCGATGTCCTCGAGAAGGCTGTCGGTGGTGAGAGCCCGGAGCCGCGATTCGGTGTATCGCATGGCGGCCGGCGGATCGTTATCCACCGAACCGAAGTTGCCGTGACCGTCGATCAGCGGCATGCGCATGGAGAAGTCCTGCGCCATGCGCACCAGCGCGTCATAGACAGCCGTATCGCCGTGGGGGTGGTACTTACCCAGCACCTCACCCACAACACGGGCGCACTTTCTGTAGGGCCGATCGCTCGTCAGGCCCAGCTCGTACATCGCATACAGGATGCGGCGATGCACAGGTTTGAGACCGTCGCGGGCATCGGGCAGGGCCCGTCCCACGATGACGCTCATCGCGTACTCCAAATAGGAGCGCGACATCTCGTTGCGAAGGTCAGCCTGAATAATTCGGCCGTCGGATCCGCCTGGTCCTTCTCCGTCCCCCGCGGGCATCTCACGGGGTTCGGTTGGATCCGCCATTCGTGACAGCTTTGATTAGAACGCATTTTATCGGTACTTGCGCCTGTGTCTGCCTCCCCTGGGTCAACCCCCACTCGGAGCGAGACAGAACTGCTGCAACTGCAACGGGACGGGGAACTCCAGGTCCGCAGCGCTACGCAATTTCGAGAGCTGGCCGAGGCGCGGGGATTGGAGCAGGCCTACCTGGAGACCCACGTCGTCGTCGCCAGCGACGCCGAGCTGATGCAGCAGGCCACGCTGGTCCTGCACCTGGGGCCAAGCGATCCACCGATCCGGATTCGTCAGTTCCGTTTTGGCCCTGCTGAAGGCCACGGCGGTCACGGCAACACCGATCTCGTGATTCCGATGGGGACCGGGGGCGCGGCCCTGCTCAGCGCACTGCTCGCGGGGCAACGTCTGCCCCTCTCCATTGGCGGGACGCCCAGTCAGCAGCAGCCCAAGGTTGAGCTAGAGACCGAACTCGGCCTGGAGGACATCCCCTGTGGCCGCCTGCTGCTGCACCGCGGCATCAGCGAAAACGGCGTAGTGGCGGTCAGCAGTCGAGAAGGCCTCACCCCAACCCCCTGGGGCCCCGTGCTCGGCCCATGGACCAGCGCGCTCTACAGCTGCCGCGGTCCTGGAAGCATCGGTCTGAGCATGCCTGGCTTGACGGGCCTTGGAGCGGGATCACCCGTCCTCGTGGGGGGAGCCATCGGCTGGGTCAGCGGGCCTGGCAGCGGCCACAACCCCAAAACGAAACGAAGCAGGGACGGGTTTGCGCTCGGGCCCGGGGCCTGCTGTGCCCTGGAGGTGGACCTGCATGGACTCAGGCCATCGGCCATCCGGGCCACCCGACTTGCCGACGGCAGCAGCGGCCTGCTCGTGGCCATCGCCGCCCCCATCCCGCTGTTGAGCCTCAGCACTGCGCAACAACTGACGGCAACAGCTGAAGAGCTGTCAGCGCCGGTCTTGGACTACGGCATCCCCAGGCGGGTGCGTCCCTCCCCCGCAAGCGCCCGCTACAGCGAGCTCTTCAGCGGTGCCATTCGGCTCGGTGATCGGCAACTCACGGCCGCACCAGCCCACAGCCCCCGGCTCGCGGCGGAAGCCGAAGCGCAACTGGCAGAGATGCTGCAAAGCGGTGCCTTCCCCCTGCGCCTGCCCCTCGCACCACTGCCCAGCGACCGGACTGTGCGGGCGCTGAACTAACACCAACCGAACCGACAACGATCAAAAACGGCCGTAAGCTCCCGGACCATTGATCTCAAACCCCAAGCCATGGCTGATGCTCCTGCCCCCCAGCCGGACGCCGAGCAGCAGCCCGAAGTCGAGGCTCTCGAGGTCCAAGCCACTGAAACCGTCGCAACGACTGAAACCGTCGAAAGCGAGCTAATCGAGACGGCAGCAGAGACCGCCGCGGAACCCACAGTCGAGGTCGCACCGGAGCCCGAACCGACTCCAGCGCCGGAGCCGGAGCCCGTTCCTGCTGCTGAACCGGTGAATGCCTGGACCCCCCAGGTCGCCAGCACCACCGATGTGCCGGCCAGCCCAACGGCGGTGGCCACCGCGAACGAAGGCGAGGGCGGCGAATGGGAGTTGCTGGTTGAGAAGGTCAAGCAGTGGATTGCCAGCGGCCAACTGCAGCAGCAGTGGCAAACCGCTCGCACCCCCATCACCCTGGTTGCCGGCCTGATCGGCCTTCTGCTCGTTCTGCGGATCTATGGCGCCCTGCTGGGCGTGGTGGAAAGCGTGCCCCTGCTGCCTGGATTGCTGGAGCTGGTGGGTGTGATCAGCGTCGTGAGATTCAGCCTGACGCGCCTGGTCAAGAGCGACGATCGCCATCAGGTGATCGACGGCCTGAAGCAGCGCTGGAGCAGCTTCCGGGGTCAGCGCTAGCAGACGGTTGAGGGCCAGAAGCAGTCAGGCCGGTTGATAGCTTGGCTTGATTGCTTCAAAAGGTCTCAGGTGGACATTCAGCTCGGCCGTTCCCGTACTGTGCGCCGCGCCTACGGCATCGATGAAATCGCCTTGGTGCCAGGCGGTCGCACGGTCGATCCGGCCGTCACCGACAGCAGCTGGACCCTGGGGGGCATCACCCGTGAGATTCCGATCATCGCCAGCGCCATGGACGGCGTGGTTGATGTGGGGATGTGCGTCGAGCTGGCCAAGCAGGGCGCCCTGGGCGTTCTGAACCTTGAAGGGGTTCAGTGCCGCTACGACGATCCCAACCCTGCGCTCGATCGGATCGCCTCGGTGGGCAAGGAAGAGTTCGTGCCCCTGATGCAGGAGCTCTACAGCCAGCCCGTGCGGGAAGACCTGATCCGCAAGCGGATCGCTGAAATCAAAGAGCGCGGCGGGATCGCCGCCGTCAGCGGCACGCCCGTGGCCGCCCTGAAATTCGGCAAGGCCATCGCCGAGGCCGGTGCTGATCTGTTCTTTGTGCAGGCCACGGTGGTCAGCACGGAACACATCGGACCGGAGGGCCAAGAGAGCCTGGACCTCGAGGCCCTCTGCCGCGATTTCGGGGTTCCCGTGATCATCGGCAACTGCGTCACCTATGACGTGGCCCTCAAACTGATGCGCGCCGGCGCCGCTGGCGTGATGGTGGGCATCGGCCCTGGAGCCGCTTGCACCTCCCGCGGCGTCCTCGGCATCGGCATTCCCCAAGCCACCTCGGTCGCCGACTGCGCTGCAGCCCGCGACGACTACATGAAGGAGAGCGGCCGTTACGTGCCGATCGTTGCCGATGGCGGCATCGTCACCGGCGGTGACATTTGCAAGTGCATCGCCTGCGGCGCCGATGCCGTGATGATCGGCTCCCCGATTGCCCGCTCCGCCGAAGCCCCCGGTCGTGGCTTCCACTGGGGGATGGCCACACCCAGCCCCGTCCTTCCCCGCGGCACCCGCATCAAGGTGGGAACCACCGGCAGCCTCGAGAAAATCCTGCGCGGCCCGGCCTCCCTCGACGACGGCACCCAAAACCTGCTGGGCTGCATCAAGACCTCGATGGGCACCCTGGGGGCACGCACCCTCAAGGAGATGCAGCAGGTGGAGGTGGTTGTCGCCCCCTCCCTGCTGACCGAAGGCAAGGTTTATCAGAAGGCCCAGCAATTGGGCATGGGTAAGTAAGCGACCGCGTTAGCCTCCGGAGTGTGTGGGGCCAAAAGCCCTCACACTCCTCACACCCCCCGGCTCGGCGCGTCCGAGCTTTCATTCTTTGGCCGGGACTGGCGGCATCGCCGCCGGCTCCACTCCACCCAGTTACGAGTTCCTCCAGGCCTCAGCCGAAGCCGAAAACTCGTTGCTACATTCCGAAAACACTGATCCTGACCGGATGTCCAGCGCCGCAGCCGTCACCGACGCTTCCTTCGAGCAAGACGTGCTCAAGAGCGATGTACCCGTTCTTGTGGATTTCTGGGCGCCCTGGTGCGGCCCCTGCCGCATGGTCGCTCCGATCGTCGACGAAATCTCGAAGGAGTTCGAAGGCAAGATCAAGGTCTTCAAACTCAACACCGACGAGAACCCCAACGTCGCCAGCCAGTACGGGATCCGCAGCATCCCCACCTTGATGATCTTCAAGGACGGCCAAAAGGTCGACACCGTTGTCGGTGCTGTGCCCAAGACCACCCTCTCCGGCACCATCTCCAAGTACCTCTGAGCGTCAGCGGCACCGCCCAAGACCTCCCCTCAAGCCCGGCCTTTGGCCGGGCTTTTCTGTCCTGATCCCAAACGATGGCGATCGAGCGAAGCCCCCTGGACGCGTTGGCCGATGCCCTTGAGGGCCATCCCCAACGCCGCTCCATCGAGCGCAGTGTGGTTCAGCTGCTGGAGATCGCACGCACTAGCCGTGATGCCGATGAGTGGCGACTGATCACCGGTGCCCTGGCGGACATCCGCGATGGCTTCAACGTCTTTGCCCCCCATCGCCAGACCCGCAAGGTGACCGTGTTTGGGTCCGCCCGAACCCAGCCGGCGGAGCCGGCCTATGCGCTGGCCGAGGAGCTCGCCCGCGAAGCGGCCCGGCGCGGCTTTGAAGTGATGACGGGAGCCGGCGGCGGCGTCATGGAGGCGGCGAACCGCGGCGCGGGCTGCGAGAGCAGCATTGGCCTGAATGTGGACCTGCCGTTTGAGCAGCACGCCAATCGCTACGTCAATGCCTGCGACGGGCGCCTGCTCCACTTCCGCTACTTCTTCACCCGCAAGCTCTTCTTCCTGCGCGAAAGCGACGCCCTGGTGGTCATGCCCGGCGGTTTCGGGACCTTTGATGAGCTGTTCGAATCGCTGACCCTGATTCAGACCGGACGGACCCCGCCGATCCCCCTGGTCCTCCTGGCTCCAGAGGACGACAGCTTCTGGAGCGATTGGCTCAAGACCATTGACGGCACCCTGCAGGACAGGGCCTTGATCTCTAGCGAGGACACCTCCCTGTTCAAACAGGCCCGCAGTGCCGCCGAGGCCCTGGAGCAGATCAGCCGCTTCTACCGGGTGTTCCACGGCGCTCAACTCGCGGGGGAGCAGACGGAGCTTCTGTTGCACTGCCCTCTGCCTGCCGCCACGGTGGCCGAGCTCAACCAACGCTTTGATCTCCTCGTGGATGAGGGGAACATCAGCCAAGGGGAGAGCTGCGACCCCAACGGCATCCTTCGGCCCTGCCTGCGTTTCCAGCTCGATCGCCGCAAGGTCGGGCTGCTCTACCAACTGATCGATGTGCTCAATGGCCTGCCGCTCGAGCTCCCCCCCTCGATCGAGCAACCTGGACAACGTCTCTGCTCGCTCCCGCCCACCCCATGACGCGCATCGGCCTGATCGACTACGGGATGGGCAACCTGCATTCCGTGCAGCGGGCTCTAGAGCGCCTGGGCTGTGAAGTGCGGATCCTGCAGCAGGCCGAAGCCCTGGAGGACTGCCAGGCCCTGGTCCTGCCCGGGGTGGGGGCCTTCGACCCGGCCATGGAGCGTCTCCATGCCTCCGGGCTCGTGCCCGCGATCAAGGCCTGGTGCAATGCAGGGCGCCCCCTCCTGGGGATCTGCCTGGGCTTGCAACTGCTCTTTGAGAGCAGTGATGAGGGTTCAGCCTCCGGCCTTGGACTGCTCGCAGGTCACATCGCAGCGCTGCCAAAGGTTCCGGGTCATCCCATCCCCCACATGGGCTGGGAAGCCCTGATTCCCGGAACGCCCTCCCCGCTACTGCCCGAGGGAGCGCCAGACAGCTGGGTCTATTTCGTCCACTCCTTTGCAGCCCAGCCCAAGGATCCGAGCTGCATCACCGCCTCGGTGTCCTTTGCCGGCCAGGACGTCACCGCAGCCGTCTGGCAAGGCAGCGTCGCAGCCTGCCAGTTCCACCCTGAAAAATCCTCAGAAGCGGGTGAGCAGCTGCTTCGCCGCTGGCTGCACTGGGTCGAGGAACAGGCATGAGCCTGCGACTCAGTGGCGGACGCAAACTGCTGAGTCCCCCTGGAGACATCGCTCGCCCCACGGCCTCTCGGGTGCGCCTAGCCGTCATGAACATGCTGGCGGCCGAGCTCCCTGGAGCCCACTGGCTTGATCTCTTCTGCGGGAGCGGAGTGATGGGCTGCGAAGCGCTGTTGCGCGGTGCAGCCAAGGTGGTAGCGGTGGAACAGGACCGTCGCGTCGGCGCCACGGCCCGGAGCAACCTGGAGCTGGTGGCCTCCAGCCTGCAACCGAGACCTTCGGTCCAGGTGATCCAACAGGAGGCGATCCGTTGGCTGGGATCAGCCCAAGGGGAGAGCTTTGATCTGGTCTATGCCGATCCGCCCTATGCCGCTGGCCTCTATGGCGCGTTGCTTGAGCGCCTGGCCGCCGGAGATTGGCTCCATCCACAGGCCCTTGTGCTGCTGGAGCACGCAACAAAAAACCCGCCGGAGATCCCGGCGGGTTGGGTGGTCGAGAAGCAAAAGCACTACGGCAGCTGCGGCCTTCTGGTGCTCGCTCGCTCTTGAGATCAGCCGCCCAGGGCGCTGCCGCGGCGGTATTGGTTCCAGGCGGCCACGAACAGACCCAGCAAGGTCACGGGAATCAGACCGAGCACGATGCCGCAGAGCAGGGGTTCGATCATGGACGGAGCAACCAGCTTTGGTTGCACAATTCTCCCACGCCCATGGCTGGGTTCGTGACCGATCTCCATCAACCGTGACTGCAGAGACCCCCACCCCCGCGCAGCAACCCCAGCGGGGCCTGATCTCGGCGCTGGTTCTGTTGACGGCGATCTGCGTGACGATCGTGATGTTGGTGGTCGTGATCCCGGCTGCCCGCAGCGATCCCTACACCCGAACCACCCTGCAGCTCAGCGGCTCCGCCGAACAGGGCGAGCAGCTGTTTTTGCTGAACTGCGCTGGCTGCCATGGCATTGCCGCCCAGGGCTTGGTGGGGCCCAACCTCCACAAGGTCGATAACCGCAAGAACAATCGCCAGTTGATTCAGCAGGTGGTCAGCGGACGAACGCCGCCCATGCCGCGCTTCCAACCGGAACCCCAAGCCATGGCGGATCTCCTGGCCTACCTCCACAGCCTCTCGTGAGCCTGGCGGTGGTGCTGGTGGAGCCGGCGGGCCCCCTGAATGTCGGCAGCGTCGCGCGCCTCTGCGCCAATTTCTCGGTGGATGAACTGCGGCTGGTCGCCCCCCGCTGCGATCACCTGGGCGATGAGGCCCGTCTGATGGCCGTGCATGGCGAGGCACTGCTGGAGCAGGCCCAACTCTTCCCCACCCTTGAGGCCGCCCTTGCCGATTGCCGCCGCGTGGTGGCCACTAGCGGCCGCATCGAGGAGGAGGCCTTGCCCCTGAACGGTCCTGCAGAAGCCCTCTCCTGGCTGCAGGCCTCCGACACGGATGCCTCCTCCGCCCCAGCGGCTCTGGTCTTTGGCCGAGAAGACCGCGGCCTGAGCAATGCAGAACTGCTGCAGGCGGGGCGAATCCTGCGCCTGGAGACCAGCGAGGCCTACGCCTCGATGAACCTCTCCCATGCCGTTGCGGTCTGCCTGCACGAACTGCGGCGCTGCCCCACACCCACCGCCCCCCAGCCGGAGCCCTGCCAGCGGGAGCAACTGGAGGCCGCACTCAGCGATGCGGAAGACCTGCTGCTGGAGGTGGGCTTCCTTTATCCCCATACCGCCCAGGCGCGCATGGCCAAGCTGCGCGCCCTGCTGCAACGCGCTGAGATCCGCGACGAGGAAGTCGCCCTGCTGCGGGGAATGGTGCGTCAATTGCGCTGGGCATCACAGCGAGACTGCCCCTAACGTCTGAGCCCAAGCTTCGATCGCTTCCGTGGGCGCAGGTCGGTCACAACGTTCAAACCGCTCCAGCTGGGGAGCACCGCTGCGCTTGGTCCTCCGTCTCCTGGTGATGGGGCTGGGGCTAGGGGTGATTGCCGGAACCGGCCTGAAACTGCTGGCTCCAAAACTGGGGCAAGGGGCGGCCCAAGTCGCCAAACCCCAATCGCTGCTCGCGCCCCCAGGACGGCCGCTTCCGCGCGGCCTGGATCTCGGCCGCTTTGAGCCAAGGCTCGAGCTGACCGCCCTGAGCAAGCGCTGGGCCCAACTCGCCGCGCAATACAAGGACCTGACCGTCAGCGGCTATCTGCTGGTGCTCGATGACGGCCGCTTTGCCGAGCTCGCCCCCCAACGGCCCCTGCCCGCCGCCAGCTCCATCAAGACCCCAATCCTGCTGGTGGCTCTTGAGGATCTCGATGCCGGGAAACTGCGCTGGGACGAACGGCTACCGATGACCAAAGAGGTGGTCGGCGGCGGCGCGGGCTGGATGGCGAACAAGCCCGTCGGCACGACCTTTCCCTTCTGGGAAGCGGCCAACGAAATGATCCGCGTCAGCGACAACACGGCCACCAACCTCTTGATCAAACGCGTGGGCGGCAAAGCCGTCATCAACGCCCGCTTCCAGGCCCTGGGGCTCAGCAGCACCGTCGTCAACAACTGGCTGCCGGACCTCGACGGCACCAACACCACCAGCGCCTACGACCTCGCCCGCTCCATCGCCCTGGTGGATACGGGCGAAAAACTCAGCCCGCGGGCCCGCGATCTCTTCCGCGAGGTCATGGGCCGCTCCCGCACCAACACCCTCCTGCCCCTTGGGATGTTGATGGGCCTTGGGGGAGATTCCGCGACCCCCGACAGCGAGCTGATGGCCCACGGGGTGACCGTCTACAACAAGACCGGTGACATCGGCATTGCCTACGCCGATGCGGGCCTGATCGAATTGCCCGACGGCAAACGGGCCGTGGCCGCCTTCATGGTCAAGGGGCCGTTCAACGACCCGCGCTCCACCAACTTGATCCGGGCCATGGCGGGGGAGATCTCCAAAAACCTGGTGCGCAAACCAGCGCCTGCGCCTGCCAAGCCCAAGAAACCCACCGCCTGAGGACTCCTTCGATGCTTCCTGTCCTCCTGGCGGCAAGCCCCCAAGCGGCTCCCATCCTTCGCCCGCAACAGGTCCGCCCTCTGCCGGGGAGCCTCGATGCGGTGTTGATGCTCAATGACAACAATCCCGAGTTGATCAGTGGGCCAGGGATCCTGCTCTCGACCTTCGCCGACCCGAGGCACCGCGACGCCCACCTGGATCTGCCGTTGAACGGTCGCTTCGACCTCTTCAGCCACCACGTCTATGCGGGCACCCCAGAGCAACCGGACTCGACCATCTGGCTGGCGGTGGTGGCCCAACCCAGAGGCGAGCAAGCGGTTGAGCTCTCGCTCTTGAGTGGCTCCACCGCGCTCTCCCAGTCCACGGACGGACGCGAACCCCAGGCGCCCTTCCTGCCCCTGCCGGAGCGGATGCGCCAGGACGGCTCCACCTACGCAGGCCCTGGAAGCCGGGTGGCCACGGAACTGCTGCTGCGCCAACGCAACCCCAACCTGCCGAGACGCTGGACGTTGCGCCCGGGGTCCCCCACCACCCTGCTGCTGCTGCCGATTCCGGTGCAGGGACTCGATCCACTGCTGAATGGCCGCAATCTGCAACTGCGGCTCCAGGCCAGCGGTGCGATCAGCGTCGCCACCCTGGCGGCCTTCGGGAACGGAAACGAGCCGCCAACCCAGCAGGCACTCGCACAAATTCTGAGCTCGGGCGTATTGAGCCCCAAGGAGCACAAACCCACCCCACGGGGCGCCCGGGGGCGCATGGTCTATTCCCGCGTCAGCGGCGTGCAAATCGGGAGTACCTGGAGCGCCACCGTCAGCGATCCGGGCAAGAGCTGCCTCTCCACCACCTCGGCCCCCATCTCCTGGCCGATTGCCTCGCTGGAGCGTGGCCGCCTCGGAACCGGCCAGGTGCAGACCGCCGAGCTCAAGGCGCACTATCCGGGCACGGCCTGGGCCGCCCACGGCAACTACGGCGTCGCCTACGACATTCGGATTCCGCTCTGCAATCGCTCCAAGAGCCCCGCAGCGCTGGCCGTTGCCCTGGAGTCACCGCTCAAGACCGATCAGGCCGTCGGCGGACTGCAGTTCAACAGCAGTCCATCGCGCTCCGTGATGTTTCGCGGGACGGTGGAACTCAACGGGCTCGACGGTCAACCCAGCCGCCAGAGCTTCCATCTGGTCCAGCGGGCGGGCCAGCAAGGTCCTGAACTGGGCCGCATCAGCCTGACTCCAGGGGAGACGCGGGAGCTTCGCGTGCGCCTGATCTACCCCGCCGATGCCACCCCGCCGCAGGTGCTCAGCCTGCTGCCTGTGAAACAATCGCCAGCACCGCCAGACAGCCTCCAGCCGTGACGCAAGCCCGCAAGCGCAGGGTCTTTCCCTTCACCGCCATCGTGGGTCAGGAGGAGATGAAGCTGGCCCTGCTGTTGAACGTGATCGACCCCCGCATTGGCGGCGTGATGATCATGGGAGACCGCGGCACCGGTAAGAGCACCACCATCCGCGCCCTGGCTGATCTGCTGCCGGAGATCGACGTCGTCGCCGGCGACCCCTACAACAGCTCCTCCAGCGACCCTGACCTGCAGAGCAGCGAGGTGCGCCAGCGGGCCGAACAAGGTGAGCAACTGCCCACCGAGAAGCGCCAGGTGCCCATGGTGGACCTGCCCCTGGGGGCCACCGAAGACCGCCTCTGCGGCACCATCGACATTGAAAAGGCCCTCAGCGAAGGTGTTCGCGCCTTTGAGCCCGGCCTGCTGGCGAAAGCCAACCGCGGCCTGCTCTACGTCGATGAGGTCAACCTGCTGGACGACCACCTGGTGGACGTGCTGCTCGACTCCGCCGCCTCCGGTTGGAACACCGTTGAGCGCGAGGGCGTGAGCGTTCGCCACCCTGCTCGCTTCGTCCTGATTGGCTCCGGCAACCCGGAAGAGGGTGAACTGCGTCCCCAGCTGCTGGACCGCTTCGGCATGAGCGTCGAGGTGCGCACCGTGCGCGACCCCGAACTGCGGGTGCAGGTGGTGGACCAACGCACCGCCTTTGACAACGACCCCGACGGCTTCAACAACGCCGTTCAGGGAACACAGGACGGCCTCCAGGCCCGTGTTGTTGAGGCGCAGAACCGTCTCCCCCACGTTCAAATCGACGACGACCTGCGCATTCGCATCTCCGCCATCTGCGGTGAGCTGGATGTGGATGGCCTGCGCGGCGACATCGTCACCAACCGGGCCGCCCGGGCCCTGGCCGCCTTCGAAGGGCGCACGGAAGTCACCGAAGACGACGTGGCCCGCGTGGCCGCCTGCTGCCTGCGCCACCGCCTGCGCAAGGACCCCCTCGAGCAGATCGACTCGGGCGATCGCGTGGTCAAGGTCTTCTGCAAGGTGTTTGAGCGCCCTGAAAGCAGCGACAAGGCCGCCTTCGAACTGGCCCTCGCCGCCTAAGGCCGTTGCGAATCCTCGGCATCGATCCCGGTCTGGCTCGCGTGGGCTACGGGGTGATTGATGTCGAGGAGGGTCCTGGCGGGGCCCAAACCATGCTCGATTGCGGGATCATCCGCACCGACCCGGGCCGCAGTGATGGCGAGCGGATGGTGGAAATCGCGAAGGATCTACGGGTCCTGATCCGCAACTGGAAGCCTGATCTAGCGGCGGTGGAGAAGTTTTTCTTCTACCGCTCCAGCACCACGATCTCGGTGGTGCAAGCCCGGGGGGTGCTGATGATGACCCTGGCCCGCTTCAGCATCCCGGTGGTGGAGTTCCCGCCCATGCAGATCAAGTTGGCCTTGGCCGGCCACGGCCATGCCGACAAGGACGATGTGCTCGATGCGGTGATGCGAGAGCTCAACCTCGAGACCCCGCCGCGGCCCGATGATGCCGCCGATGCCCTGGCGGTCGCGCTCACCGGCTGGTTTCAGCGCTGATGGAGGGTCAGAAAGGGCCCTTACGCCAGACCTTCAAACAGCGGCGGCTGAACCTGCACGCCAGCTGCGCCCCCCGGCTTCAGGCCCAGGCGATCCAGCACCTGCCGGGCCTGCTGCCGGAAGGACGCCTGCTCGGGCTCTACTGGCCCTTGCCCGGAGAGGTGGACCTGCTGTGCCTCGCTGATCTGCCGTCGCTCAGCGGCCGGATCGCCCTGCCCTGCATCGCCGGGGGCCGTTTGCAGTACCGGCGTTGGCGTCCCGGTGATCCCACCGCAGCGGATGAGACCGGGATCCCCGCCCCCAGCGACGCAGCTTCAGTCCTGGAGGCGGAACAACTTGGACTCCTGCTGGCCCCTGCCCTGGCCTTCGATCAATCCGGGATCCGCCTGGGCTACGGCGGTGGCTGGTTTGACCGATTGAGGCAGTCCTCCCCCTGGAGGGACATCCCAGCCCTGGCGGTGGTTACCAGCGGATGCCTGGTGGAGCAGCTCCCCGCTGAGGCCTGGGATGTGCCCTTCCCAGGCTGGCTGGATGAGGAGGGGGTGCACTGGCGGCCTGGGTTGCAACCTGTTGAGCAACCGTGAAGCCCGGGCGCACCGGCGCGCTGGATTTGGCAGGATCGGAGCAGTTCAGGGCGGCACCGGTGGATCTGGCTGGCAACGACGCATTCCTCTCCGCCATCACTGCCGGGCGTCAATCTGCCTCCGAGGAGCAGCGCCGCGGACCAAGCATTGCCATCAACCGCGGCACAGCAGCCGAGCAGGTCATGGCATCGGAGCTCAAAGGGCGCGATGAGAGCAGCGACGCCCTCTCGATGATGGTGAGCTCCATGGTTCACATGGTTCAGGCCGGCAAAACCAAGACAGACAGCCGCTGGTCCGCTTAATCCAGATGCGAGCCGCTGCTGTCCTCTGCGCCGCCACCCCAGTTCTGATCTGGGCCTCAACGCCGCCAGCCAGGGCCCATGGCATTGAGACAAGCATCAACCGGCTCGAGGCTCTCAATGCGCAGCTGGTGCTTCAGAGCCAGTTCTCCACCGGAGAGCCCACCCAAGATGCCCTCGTCCGGCTGATTGGCCCGGATGGAAGCAGCCAGGAGCTGGGCCGCACTGACGCGAGCGGTCGACTGAGCTTTGCCCTGCCCCCTGGCAGCCAAGGCTCCTTTGAACTGCAGGTGGATGGGGGACCAGGCCATCGCGACTACCTGGAGATGCCGGTCCAGGGCGGTCAGGTCCAGCTCGATCAGATCAGCGCAGGGCCCCGGCAACGTCCGCTGCTCTGGCTCAGTGCCCTGGGTGCAACTGCCATGCTGCTGGGACTTCAGCGCACCAGACGCAACCGTTAATGGCCACCGGCAGCCAGAAGCTCGATCAAATCGTTGACCGCCTCAAAGGCACGGCCGACCCCAAGCGCCGCTACGAATACGTGCTCTGGCTCGCCAAGAAGTTGGAGCCCCTGCCGGAGGAGTTCCGCAACGACGTCTTCAAGGTCAAGGGCTGCGTCTCCCAGGTGTACGTGGTCGGTCAGCTCGTGGATGGAAAACTCCACTGGCAGGGCGATTCCGATGCCGCCATCACCAAAGGCCTCCTCGCTCTATTGATTGAGGGCACCGAGGGCCTGGATCCCTCGGCCATCGCCGGCATTGACCCGGCCTTCTTGAGTGAAACGGGTCTGCAGGCCAGCCTGACCCCCTCGCGGGCCAATGGCTTTCTCAACATCTTCAAGATGATGCAGGCCCAAGCCAGCGCCCTCAGCTCAGCCGACTAGGTCGATTTCTAGGATCAGTCGTTTCGGAACGGCGTCAGGATGACCATCGGCATCGGCTTGCTCGGGCTCGGCACTGTGGGAGCAGGCGTTGCGGAAATCCTGCAGACCCCTGACGGTCGCCATCCACTGGTGGGAGAACTGGCGCTGAAACGGGTCGCCGTAAGGGATCTGAACCGCCCTCGGCCCATCGATCTCCCCAGCGACATCCTCTGCACCGACCCTGAAGCGGTGGTCCAGGACCCCGCGGTCGACATCGTCGTTGAGGTCATGGGCGGCCTCGAGCCCGCCCGCAGCCTGATCCTGGCGGCGATTGCGGCTGGCAAACCCGTAGTCACCGCAAACAAAGCGGTCATTGCCCGCCATGGCGAAGAAATTGCGGCTGCGGCCGCCGAACAAGGCGTTTATGTGCTGATCGAAGCCGCCGTTGGCGGCGGGATCCCGATCATCGAACCCCTCAAGCAATCCCTAGGGGGCAACCGCATCCAACGGGTGAGCGGGATCATCAATGGCACCACCAACTACATCCTCAGCCGCATGGCCGATGAGGGTGCGGCCTATGCCGAGGTGCTCGCTGATGCCCAACGGCTGGGCTATGCCGAGGCCGATCCCGCTGCCGATGTGGGTGGTGGCGATGCCGCCGACAAGATCGCCATCCTCTCGGGCCTGGCCTACGGCGGACCGATCGAGCGCGCGGCCATTCCAACCGAAGGCATCGATCGCCTGGATGGCTGCGATGTGACCTATGCCGAGCAACTGGGCTACGTGGTGAAACTGGTGGCCCAAGCCCAGAATCTGGGCACCGCCAGCGATGGCACCGTGCAGCTGGATGTACGCGTCAGCCCCACCCTGCTGCCCAAGGATCACCCCCTCGCCGGGGTGCATGGCGTGAACAACGCCATCCTGGTGGAAGGCGACCCGGTGGGTCGTGTGATGTTCTACGGCCCTGGAGCCGGATCCGGGCCCACCGCCTCCGCCGTGGTGGCTGACATCTTGAACATTGCCGGGATCCGGGCGGCCACCGGCAACAGCGGCGGACTCGACCCGCTGCTGGCGGCCAGCCGTTGGCGCAATTGCGCCCTGGTGGATGCGGGCGAGACCCTGCAGCGTCACTACGTGCGTCTGCAAACCGGTGATGAAGCCGGAGTGATCGGCCGCATTGGCAGCTGCTTTGGCGAGCAAGGGGTCTCGATCCGCTCCATCGTCCAGTTCGAAACCACCGGGGATGCGGCCGACGCCGAGATCGTGGTGATCACCCATGAGGTGAAGCAGCAGCACTTCGCGGCGGCACTCGCCGCCATCAAGGCCCTGCCAGAGGTGAAAGCCGTGGCCGCCTGCCTACCCACGCTCTAGTGGCAGCGGAGCTGGCACCTGGGCCAGAGTTGGGGGATCGATTCGTGCCGTTCCCCTGACCCAAGCGCAGTTTTGTAGCGCCTCAAACGTTTTGAGCGCAAACAAGGCGGAATTCTTGGCGGGTCAGTTGGTTTGAGCCTCGGCCTCTTTGCTCTGTTGGCCATGAACCCATCTCGCGCCTTCCATCAAGGCGATTGCGTCAACCTGATCAGTGATTCCCACACCTATCAAGTGGTGGGAATCGATGACAGCCACGACCGCTGCTGGGTGCGGCGCTGGCCCCTGGCCCGCCATGGGTGCCCGGTGTTTGAGATTTCCCTGCAACAGCTCGAGCCCCGCAAATCGATGTCTTAGGGCTTGAATAGGGGCGCTCAGCCAAGCGCCCCATCACTCGCCTTCCCGCTGCTGCCGGCCTGCTCGCCTTGCTGCCGGCCCTGCAGCTGCTGATGGGCTGCCAACCACCCCATCCCGCTGGCCAGCTGGTGGTGGCCAACAAGAGCAGCCTGGACTCCGTCGACCCGGTGGACGTCTATCTGCTGGCCGGAACGCAACTGCTGAGCGCCGTCGGCGACCCGCTCTACACCGCCGATCGCCAGGGGCAACTCCAACCCAGGCTGGCCACGGCCCTGCCGCAATTCAGTGCGGATGGACTCAGCGCCCGGATTCCGCTGCGCCAAGGCGTGCTGTTCCACGACGGAACCCGCTTCGACGCCGAGGCGATGGTCTTCAACCTCAACCGCTTTCGGCGCCTGGGGAAACTCAGTTATCTGCTGGATGATCGGATCGAATCCGTCCGCAGCGTTGGGCCCTACGCGATCGAAGTCCGCCTGACGCGCCCCTATCGCGCCCTGGCGGCGCTGCTGAGTTCGATCACCTTCACCCCCGTCTCCCCGACGGCCTACCGGGACTACGGCGAGCGCTCCTTGACGGGCCGCTTTGTCGGCACGGGCCCCTACCGCTTGGTGAGCTTCAGCCCGCGCAAACAGCAGTTGCTCCCCTTTGCGGACTACTGGGGCGAGCCCGCCAAGAACGCGGGGATCCACCTCATCACCCTGAGCAACTCCACGGCCCTCTTTGGCTCCCTCATCAGCGGAGAGGTGGACCTGCTGATCTCCAGTGGCCTCGAGAGTGACCAGCAGCAGGCCCTCGATGCCCGCGTGGCGCGCGGTGAGCTGGTGAGCGGAGAAGGGCCGGCGATCGAGATCGCCCTGATGGCCCTCAACAGCCAACGCCCTCCCTTCAACCGCAGCAGGCTGCGGCAGGCGGTGGCCCTCAGCCTGGATCGCCGGCTGATCAGCCAACGGGTCAGCTTTGACATGAGCGAACCCCTGCGCTCCCTGGTGCCACCACCGCTGGCCGGCTCGAGCCCCCCCAGCTGGCCGGCCTACGACCCCAAGGCCGCTCGGGCCCTCTACCGGCAAGAGGGCTACTGCTCAGGGCAACGGCTGACGCTGCCGCTGACCTTCCGCTCGAACCATGCCTCGGATCGTCTCTTTGCCCTGACCTGGCAAGCCCAGTTGCGCCGGGACCTCGGAGACTGCGTGCGCCTGGAGATCACAGGGGTGGAGTCCACCAGCGCCTACCGGCAGCTGTCCCAGGGGGTCTTCCCGATGATCATTTACGACTGGATTGGCGATTACCCCGACCCCGACACCTACCTGGCACCCCTACTGGGCTGCCGCAGGAGCAAGGGCGACCAATGCCTCTCAGGCAGCAGCGTCGATTCCGGTAGCTTCTGGACCAGGCCAGGCCTGCAACAGCAGCTCCAGGCCAGTGAGAGCCGTACGGGTGCGGCACGCCAATCCACCCTGTTGACGATTCAACAGGCGGCGGCGGATGGGGCCTCCTTTGTTCCGCTCTGGCAAGTCAATGCGCGCGCCTGGGGGCAGCGAAACCTCAGCGCGCCCCAGTTCGATGGAAGCGGTCGGGTGATCCTGCAGCAGCTGGAGCCGGTGAAGCGATGAGCCGACGCCATCACCTCTGGGGCTACCTGCTGAGCCGCCTGGCCCTGGTGCCGGTCATGCTCTGGCTGATCGCGAGCCTGGTCTTTCTCCTGCTTCGGGTTGCCCCTGGCGATCCCATCGATGCCCTGCTTGGCCCGCGGGCACCGCAAAGCGCTCGAGAAGCCCTCCGGCAACAACTGGGCCTCGATCAAAGTCTTCCGGTCCAGTACGGCCAGTACCTGAGCGACCTGCTGCACGGCCAGCTCGGGACCTCCTTGACCAACCAAGAGCCTGTGACGGCGGTGATTGCCCGCAGTCTTCCCGCCAGCCTGGAGCTCGGCCTGACGGCCCTGCTGATCGCTGCGGTCGTTGGCCTGGCCGTTGGCTTCAGTGGCATTGCCAGGCCCGAGGGGAAGCTCGATCTCTCCGCCCGGCTCTATGGGATTGGGACCTACGCCATGCCGCCGTTTTGGGCGGCGATGATGGTCCAGCTGGTCTTCGCGGTCTGGCTGGGATGGCTGCCGGTCGGCGGACGCTTCCCCGCCACCTTGATCCCACCGGATGGCAGTGGCTTTTATCTGCTCGACAGCCTGCTGCAGGGGAACGGCCAGCAGTTCTGGGGAGCGATCCGGCATCTCGTGCTGCCCGCCAGCACCTTGGGGATCCTGCTCAGCGGGATCTTCGCCAATGCCCTGCGCCTCAATCTGCGCCGGGCCTTGGATTCCGACTACGTGGAAGCGGCCCGCAGCCGCGGCCTCAGTGAACGCCGGGTCGTGCTTCGCCATGCCCTGCCCAACGCCCTGCTGCCGGTCCTGACCATCGCCGGGATCACCGTGGCCTCCTTGATCGGCGGAGCCCTGTTGATCGAGGTCACCTATTCCTGGCCTGGGGTGGCCTTCCGTCTGCAGGAGGCCATTAGCCAACGGAACTACCCCGTCGTCCAGGGGATCGTCGTGGTGGTGGCCAGCCTGGTGGTGGCGGTCAGCGTGCTGGTGGACCTGCTGGTGGCGCTACTCGATCCACGCGTGAAGTTCTGACCTCGATGCGTTCCTGCCAGAGCTTGGCCAGGTCGTGGTCAAGCACATAGGCACTGACACCACCAACGTGCCGGCGCTGGGGCGGTAGGTCCCGCTTCAGCCCCCCTTGATCGAGGCCCCAGAGAAACTCACTGCTCAAGCTCAAGATCAAGTTCTGCACCCGGGCGGGATCCACACCAACCCACTCCTCGCCGAACTTGAACAGGGGGGCCTCGCCTCCGGCCTGCATCCGAACCGGGGAGAAATGACTCGCCCCCTCCAACAACACCAAACGGCTGCGGGGATTGGGATCCGGCAAAAACAGATGCAGCTGCTCACTGAGCGGCGGCGTAATCAAGTCCAGGCTTCCGCCGACCATCAACACGGGCGCCTCCAGGCCCCGCAGACCCCGATGGGGCCAAAGCAGGCTGCCGAAACCGTTGAGGGTCACCACCCCTGCAATCGGCTGGGCCAGCGGTTGCGCCGGCGGCAGGGGCACCTCGGGGAGCTGGCACTGGAGCAGCCGCGAGAGGTTGATTAGGGGTAGATCCGCCAGGGATCGCTTGCAACGGCGCTGCAGTCCTGGTTCCGGACGCAGCCCTGCCGCCAACAGGCTCGTCAGCCCCGCCAGGGAGTGACCCATCAGGACCACCCGCTGCCCCAGTTGCGGCAATCCCCCGGTTTGCGCCGCGGCCACCACGGCCTGCAGGTCTTGCACCCGGCCGGGAAGGGTCTCAGCTCCAGGGGGGAGACGTCGCCCCTGGACCAACTCCCGCACCGCCAGTTCGTTGCTGCCGGGGTGATCGAGCAGGACCACGGGCCAGTCCCGTTCATGCAGGGCCTGGGCCAACCAGCGCAACTGATCGGTACTGCCCCCCAAGCCAGGCATGAGCAACACCCAGGTCTTGGCATCAGGGACCGGCCAGAGCTCAAGCGCCAGGGGCTGCTGGCGATGGGGAACCGGCAAACGCCAGCGCTGGGGAGCCTGATCAGCCGCAGAGGATTGCTGATCCAGCAGCACGCCATCGGAGAGCGGCAGCAGCGGGGTCCCCTGCGGCAGCGGCAAGGTCTGCAGGGCCTTGAGCGCCAGCTCCTGATCGAACAACTGCTGCTGCCAACCGCGGGCGAGCAGCTGGAGTCCATCGAGATTGATGGTGAGCTGCTGGGCCGGCAGTGCCCGCATCAGCTCGATCACCGTCACCTGCCGCTGCTCTTTGAGCAAGGTGTTGAGGGTGCTGAGAACCAGCGGACCGGCATTGCCGTTCTCGGTGCTGATCAAGACGCCCAGTTCTTCGGCGACCCGCTGGCCCGCCCAACTGCGCATCATCTGTTGGGTGAAGCTGCGCTCCTGCACCAGTGGGGCATTGAGCAGCTGATGCAACTGCTGCTGGCTTTGGGGATCGAGCAGGTTGAGCCAGACCGCCAGCTCCCCGGCGCGGGTGGACGGATCACGGCTCCAGCGTTCCAGCTCCACCAGGTTGAGGGGCAGGTCCAACCCCTCCAGGTGGATGTCGAGTTGCTCAGCGGCCCGCAGTGGCGGAGCCAGCAGGGAGCCCAAGGACAGAACGCCAGCCAGCAGACTGCTGGTCAGTGCACGGCGGCGACGCAAGCGGGTTGGCTCAACCACGGATGCAGGCAACAGGCTGGAGCTGGTGGCACCAGTTTCCCCCGGCACTCCGGGAACTGGCCAGTGTTCGATTGGTCGCGAGTTTTGGCGCCGGTGGGATTTTGTATCTCACCCCGATGGTGTTTCACCAGCAGGGCTTCAATGCCGCCTCCATTGGCCTGGGTTTGGCCCTCGCCGCGCTGGCTGGCACCGTTGGGCGCTTCATCAGTGGAGCCCTCCTGGATCAGGGCCGCAGTTGCGGGACCCCGGTGCTGATGGCGGCGGCCTGTGGATTTGCCGGTGACGCTCTGCTGCTGCAGGCCAGCAGCATGGGGGGCTACATCGCTGGCCAGGTCTGCATCGGCATGGCCGGAGGCCTCTACTGGCCTGCGGTTGAACTCGCTGTGCCGCAGTGCGCGAGCCCACTGCCGTCGGCGAAGGGCTACGCCCTGGTGCGCAGCAGTGATGCCCTCGGTGTGGCCTCAGGAACCCTCTGCGGTTCGCTGCTCGCGGCCGCCGGGCTGTTGCGCGGGGTCTACTGGATCGACATCGCGGCGGTCCTCGCCCTGGCGGCGCTGCTGTTGCTCAAACCCCTGCCCAAAGCCGCCAAGGCCAGCGAGTACGCGGAGGGGCAACGTCCCCTGCGGCAATGGCTGCCAGCCCTGGTGCCGATGCTTGGCATCTCGGTGGTGGCCACCTCCATCCCAGCGCTGATGCAGAGCGCACTGCCGCTGGATCTGGTCCGCGGCGGCCTGAACCGAGCTGGCCAGACAGAAAGCCTGAGCGCCCTGCTGATCGGTCTGCAACTGGGTCTGCTGGTGTTGATCCAATGGCCCGTTGGCCGAGCCCTGGCCCTGCGGCCAGTGGGGACCGGACTGGGGCTGAGCCTGATCTGCTTCAGCAGCGGGACCCTGCTCCTGGCCGCCTCAGCCCTGAGCCACTCCGGCCTCGTTCTGGTGGTCATCGCCCTCACGATCATCGCCCTGGGCGAAGCCGCCTTCCTACCGACAGCCACGGAGGCGGTGATTGAGCTCAGTCCCCGTGGCCACGGCGGCCTGGCGATGGCCCTCTTCTCTCAGTGCTTCGCGCTCAGTGCCTTCGCCGCACCGCTGCTGGCGGGGGTTTTGTTGGATGGCCACGGCCATGGCGTGGGCCTGTGGTTCGCGACAGCGGCGATCTGTGCGCTGAGCTTGCTGCTGGTCAGACCGGTGCAGAACCGCTCGAAGCGGCGGGTGGGTTAAGAGGCCTTGTCTTTGGCGTTCTTTGCAGCCCAGGCCTCGTGGGGCAGGGGCTCGGTTCCGTACTCCCAATCGTCGTAATCGGGATCGTTGCGGATCTGCTTGTGCAGCTCCTTCTGGCGATCGAAATCGTGGGCCTGACGGTCGTCACCGGTGGTTTCAGGGGAGGGCTGAGCCGTCATGGCAGACCTGGAGCTGACGCCATTGTGGAACAGCTACTTGGATTTGGAAGGCAAGAGCCGCAACCAAGCCCAGAAAAGCAATCCCACCGGAAGGATGGCGAGCAGCAGCAACGTCAGAACAAAGCGCAGTTCCTCGTCCACCAGATCAGGAGCCATTTCCGCGAGACTGATCGTGCCCGATCACCCATGGACCTGATGCATCAGCTCTGGCTGCTGGTTCCCTGGGCCGTCTTCGCCCTGGCCGCGGGGGTCAAGTTCTGGCGACTCACCCAGCCCTTCCGCCGGCAGCTCGCCGAGCCCAGCACGGAGCAGGTCCGTGCCTCCCTAGAACGCAGCTGGAACAGTCGCTGAGGGGCGCTGGCCAGAGCAGGCCAAGCAGCCTCCGTTGATGCGATAGGGAGCCAAGTGATCACGCAGGCAGCGCGTGCCACGAAAAAACAGCACCTGACCCTGCTCGCGGGCATGGGCATCGGTCAGGGGTAAGGCGAGCCAGCTCTCTGGGACAAGGCCCTTGAGCGCCTGGCGGTTGGCCAGGGCCTCACGACGCCGTTGCCGCTCCTCACGGTCGTTCTTCTCGCAGACCGCCTCGACTTGAAGTTCACGGGAGCAGGCCGCACAGGCCTGAACTGTGGGCTTCTTGCGCGCGAGGTTGTGGGAGAGCTTGTCGCTCGGCACCTCGCGCTCCTGACCGCAGCTGCAGCGACACCACCAGTAGGCATTGCCCGCCTTGGAGCGCTTCTCTGACGCGCGTACAACGGTGAGCTGGCCATACACCTCACCAATGCGATTGCGCGGCTTGGAAGGCATTCACCCCAATGAACTCTGCTAAAAACCCTACGGAGGGAATTGCAGAAAACAAAGAAGCGATGACGCGACGCAACAGCGCATTGATTCGACTGCTGCTCTCGGCCCTCTGGATCTTGCTCTGGGTGTTTGCCTTCTTGAGCCTCACCAGAGTGTTGCTCTGGGGCTTGAGTTGGTATTTCATCCGAGCCGCCATCGCCATCGGCTTGGCGTACTACCTGATCGATCGCCTACGGCGCCTGCGTCAGGTCCAGCACCTACGCGCCCTGACTTTCCGGGCCTGGCTGGAGGAGGACTAGCTCCCAACCGTGGCCCTTGAGCTTGTGATTCATCCACGGCTGGTCATTCCAGCGGCGGATTTGACCTGGTCCTTTCGCCGCAGCGCTGGCCCGGGCGGACAAAACGTCAACAAGCTGGAAACGGCTGTCGAGCTCAGTTTTGACATCGAAGCCTGCTCAGTTCTTGGACCATTTCAGAAACAACGACTGCAGGCACGGCTGCCGCAGTTGAAAGGCTCGAGCGTGCTCAGCATTCAGGCCTCCGAGCACCGTTCCCAGTACAAAAACCGCTGCCTCGCCCTTGAAAAGATGGCCGCGGTGTTGCGCGAGGCCCTGAAGCCAGACCCCAAACCACGCCGCGCCACCAAGCCCTCGAAAGCAGCCACTCGCCGGCGTCTGGACAGTAAAAAAATGCGAGGTGATGTCAAACGCAACCGGCAACA
>NZ_JAFMFX010000065.1:0-9770 GCF_017855895.1 Vulcanococcus sp. CPBay_Sum15L08_68
ATGGCCTACTTCACCTGGAAGGAAACAGGACTGACGGGCGACTGCGCCAGCCTCGAGGCGATGGCCTCGCGCTTTGAAGAAGCCGCGGCCCTGATGCGTCGGATGGCCTCTGAGGGATTTGTGCTGGAGCGCCATAGCGATGGCCAACACATCACCCACAGGGATGCCGGGGTCTTTGCCGCCTATGGCTTCATCGATGAACAGTCACCGGTGCGGCAGTTGAACCTGATCGAACTGGACTGAACGGTCAGCCCGCGCGGCGCAGGTAACCGATGAGCCACACCAGCACAAACGCCAGCACCGAAATCCCGAGATAGATCAGCGTCCAACGCTGGAGATCCTCAATGCTCAGACCATTGAGCAGACCATCCGCTGCATCACCGGCAGTGGCGTAAGCAAACGGGGCGAACAACAGCACGGGCACGCGGCGATGCAAGATCGCGCAAGTCTCTCGTCTCCGCGGCGGCCATGGCCAGCTCCAACTTCCCCCGCACCCTGATGCTCTTGGGCAGCGGTGAATTGGGCAAAGAGGTGGCCATCGCCGCGCAACGCCTGGGTTGCCGTGTGATCGCAGTGGATCGCTACGCCGGGGCCCCCGCGATGCAGGTCGCTGATGTGGCCGAGGTCGTACCGATGACGGACCCGGAGGCGCTCAAGGCGGTGGTCCGTCAGCACCAACCCGATGTCCTGATCCCCGAGATCGAAGCCCTGGCCGTGGACGCCCTGGCGGAGCTGGAGGCCGAGGGCACCACCGTGATCCCCACGGCCCGCGCCACGGCCGTGACCATGAACCGCGACCGCATCCGCGACCTCGCCGCGACGGAACTGGGGCTACGCACGGCCCGGTTCGCCTACGCCAGCAGCGCCGAGGAGTTGGCGCAGGCCGCCGCACCCCTGGGTTGGCCCGTGGTGGTGAAGCCGGTGATGAGCTCCTCCGGCAAAGGCCAAAGTGTGGTGGACGGTCCCGAGGGCATTCCCGCCGCCTGGGAGGCCGCCATGGCCGGAGCCCGGGGTAGCGGCGCCCGGGTGATCGTCGAGGAGTTCCTCCACTTTGAGCAGGAAATCACCCTGCTGACCGTGAAGCAGTGGAACGGCCCCACCCTGTTCTGCCCGCCCATCGGCCATATCCAAGAGCGGGGTGACTACCAGTGCAGCTGGCAACCCGCCCAGCTCGAGTGGGAGCAACTGGCCGCCGCCCAGACCATGGCGCGGGAGGTCACCGACAACCTCGGGGGCGCTGGCATTTTTGGCGTGGAGTTTTTCGTCTGCCGCCTACCCGATGGCAGCAGCGAAGTGGTCTTCTCCGAGCTCTCGCCCCGACCCCACGACACCGGCCTGGTGACCCTGGCCGGACAAAACCTGAGCGAATTTGAACTGCACCTGCGGGCCGTCCTGGGGCTGCCCATCCCTGAGATCCGCTCCGAGGGGGCAGCCGCCAGCCGCGTGATCCTGGCTGCGCGACAAAGCGACAGCGTGGCCTTCAGCGGCCTGGACGAGGCCCTGGCCGAAACCGATGTGCAGGTGCTGCTGTTTGGCAAACCCGACGCCCGTCCCTACCGGCGCATGGGGGTGGCCCTGGCCCGCGGTGCGGACCTCAAGGACGCACAGCAAAAAGCCGATCAAGCCGCCGGCAAGATCCAGGTGATCTAGAGGCCCAAACCCCTCTAGCTCCAAGGGATAACGCGAGGTACTTTGCGCTCATCTGAGTGCCTTATGTCCCCCGCCCAATCCAATCCCCGGCGCCAAGGGCGCAGTCCGCAGCGGGACCCCAGGCGGGGGAAAGCGGATCTCCAACCTGCTGAGCGCCGCGTCCGCCGCGACAACGTGACGCAGCTGGATCGCCGGCGACCAACCGCGGCACCGGCCAAACCCGTCAAGCGCCGGCAGGGGCTCCCCCGCCTGCCCCTGTTCGTGGCCGGCCTTGGACTGGGCTACGCCCTGCATGGCCTGCCCGCGGTGGTGATGGGAGCCTTTGATCAGCCCAAACAGCTGATCGGATCCCTGGTGGCCCCAGTGGCCTCGGGCGATCGACGCATCGTCGTCCTGGGGACCGACGACGTCAGCACCAACACCGACGTGATGCTGACGATGCATCTCGACGACGGCCGCACCAAGCTCACCCAGGTCCCCAGGGACACCTTCATCGACTCCGAGCGCTACGGCGTGATGAAGGCCAACGCCCTCTACAGCAGTGGCGGCCCCGAGATGGTCAAGGCGGAGCTCAGCAAGCTCCTCTCCGCCAAGGTCGACCGCTATCTGGTGCTGAACCTGAACGCCGTTCAGCGACTGGCGGATGCCATCGGCGGCGTCGAGGTCGACGTCCCCAAACGGATGGCCTACGTCGACAACAGCCAAGGCCTCTACATCGACCTCTATCCCGGACGGCAACTGCTCAAAGGGGAGGCACTGGAAGGATTCCTGCGCTTCCGCCACGACCAGCTGGGTGACATCGGCCGAATGGAGCGCCAAAAGCTGGTGCTGGCGGAGGTCTTCCGCAAACTGGCCAACCCAGTCATGGCGACCCGACTTCCCGAGTTGATGGAGATCGCTGGCAAGGACATGCGAACGGACCTCTCCCCAATCGACATGGGCAAGCTGATCACGGCCATGGCCACGACCAAACTGGCCTCCAGCCGGGTCGAGGGGGTCCCGTTCTGGCACCAGGAGATCAGCTATTGGATGCCCGACAGCAACCCCAATCGCCAGAGCTACCTGAGCCAAGACCCAGACGCCCTGCTGCCCTAGCGGCTCAAGAAGCGGTAGTGGTCTAGACCCTCCAGCACGCCCCAAGCCTGAGGCCTGGAGGCGAAAAAGACCTTCGGACGGCGGCGCAGCTGATCCAGGGAGTGGTCGTGCTCGGAGGCCACCAGGCCAAGCGAGCTGCCGTTCAGGAGCTCCGCATCACCCTGCTGGGCCGCCACCACCAGCACCTGATCCAGGGGTAGGCCCCAGTTCAGGCAGAGGTGACGAATGGCATCCGCCTTGGACGCCCGCATCGGCAGCACATCCAAGAACCAATGGTGGAAGAGGTGGGCTCGAGCCTCCAGCCGGTGCTGGCGCAACCGCTGCCGCACCATCTCGAGCACCCCCGCGGTGGGCGCCTCCAGGGTGTAGCTGACCTTGTAGCTGCCTTGATTCACCTCCGGCTGCAGCGACAGGCGGGGGCTGAGTCCTTCGAGCACCTGCTCGACCCGTTTGCGCTGCCAGCCCTGGGCGATGTGCTGGTGCCAACTGACATCTGGCCGGCCCTCAGCGCCAAAGCGCAGGTCCGCCCCGGCCTCCAGGATCCAGACCTGGGGTTCTGGCAGATGCAATTCGGCAAAGCGCAGCCGCGCTGAAGCGAAGTGGCGACCGCTCAACATGCCGATGCCGCACTGGGGATCAGCGGCCAGTCGGCGGCGGAGATCCTCGAGGCCAGCCGGCTGCGCCGACTGCAGGCAGACATCGAGATCGAGCAAGAGCAACCGTTGCACCGGAGGAGCCTCGACCTTCACCGGTTGGGCCGGGGACGCAGCCACCACCCCGGGGGTGCAACGACGGTCGCCCTCCCCCAGGTAGCTGCAGACATGGGCATCCCAACTGAAGTTGCGGCTGATGGCCTCGATGCCGTTGTCGCGCCAGGAGCGCCAGCGATCGAGATCCGCACCCGCCTCTTCCAGGGCTTGCTGCAGCACATCCAGATCGGTCACATCCGCCAGCTGGCCGTTGGAGCAGCGCTGAAGGATGTCCCGCGGCCCCCCGTCATCGGTGCTGACCAAGGGCAGCCCGCAGGCCGCCGCCTCCAGCAGGGTCAAACCAAAGGGCTCCGTCAGGGCCGGGTTGACGAAGATTCCGCAGCGCTGTGCCGCCCAGCGATAGATCGCAGGGATCTGCTCACCGCGATGGTGCTTGGGATAGGCGACCTTGCCGTAGAGATCAAAGCGATCCACCAGCTCAAAAATCTGCTGGAACTGATCCCGCTGCTGCTTCTCGAGCGAGCGGGGATCCTCACGGCAACCCAGCACCAGGACGAGGTTGTGGCGCTCCTGCAGTAGGGCGGAGCGGCCATAGGCCTCCACCAGAGCCGGGACGTTCTTGCGCCGAACCGCGCGGCAGATCGTGAGTAGGGGTGACTTGTTGGGCTCCCGCAGGAATGGCTCCATCAGGGCCTCCACATCGGACGCCTCGCCAGGCATCGCCACCGGGTGGAAGCGCTGGGCGTCCACCCCAGGGGGCACGACACAGGCCTGCTCCGCCTCAAAGCGGTTGTAGCGGGCGTACTGCTGCTGGGCTTCCTGCTGGGTGCTGGTGATCACCAGGGAGGCCTGGGCCAAGGCACGCTCTTCGGCGTCAATGCGACGGCCAATGGCATAGGTCTGCTCGATCTGCTCATGGGTCAGGCCGCCTTCGAGCAGGCGCCGCTGCTTCTCGCGGCCCAGGGAGTGCCCGGTGAAGACCAAGGGGATCCCAAGCCTTTGGGATACCAAGGCCCCCACATAGCCGGCATCGGCGTAGTGGGCGTGGATCCAATTCGGACGCTGCGGCTGGGCCGCAATGTGGGCCGTGACCGCATCGGCCATCTCATCGAGATAGGGCCAGAGCAGTTCCTTGCGCAGGTAGCGCCGCGGTCCACAGGGGAAGCGAACGATGTTGGCGCCGTCAGCCAGCGGTTCATGGGCCTGGGCGTAATCAGCGGAAACCCGCTTGTCCTGAATCAAACGGGTGACCACATCGACGCGGTCGACCTCCGGGCGAGCCGCTAATCCTTTGGCCAGCTCGAGCACATAGGTGGTCTGACCACCGGTATCTGCATCACGTCCCAGCTCCAGGTCATGGCCGCGGAACAGGCCATGCAAATGGAGATGGAGCAAGTAGTAACCCAATTCGCCTCCTCGGCGATTAGCTCACCTTTAGCCGCGATTCCAGGGGCGAAGTCGGAAGAAAAGGGAAAGATCAAGCAGAGATCGCGTCGCGGTTTTCGCTGACTTAGGGCTTCCCTACAAGCTTTTGGCGCAGGCTTTTGATGCGATCGCGCAGGTTGGCGGCTTCCTCAAAGTCAAGATTTTTTGCCGCTGATTTCATCTTGTCCTCGAGCTGTTGAATCAGCTCCGGCAGGGCATCGAGCGGCACATCGTTGTGCTCGGCCTGCTCGGTGGCCTGCTCCAACTGCTCGTCGTTCAGGCGCCTGGAGACCTCCAAGAAGGCCAGGATCGAATTGCCGCCCCGCTTACCAGCGGGCGTCGGCGTGATTCCGTGCTTCTCGTTGTAGGCCTGCTGAATCGCACGTCTGCGCTCGGTTTCTGAGATGGCCTTGGCCATCGAATCCGTCAGGTTGTCGGCGTAGAGCAGGGCCACCCCCTCCACGTGACGAGCGGCCCGGCCGATGGTCTGAATCAAGGAGCGCTCAGCCCGCAGGAACCCCTCCTTGTCGGCATCCAGGATCGCCACCAGGGACACCTCGGGCAGGTCCAGGCCCTCCCGCAGGAGGTTCACACCCACCAGCACGTCGTACTCGCCATTGCGCAGGTCCTGGATGATCTCGATCCGCTCGATCGAGTGGATCTCCGAGTGGAGATAGCGAACCCGGACGCCGTTCTCAGCGAGGTAGTCCGTGAGGTCTTCCGCCATCCGCTTGGTCAGGGTCGTGACCAAGACCCGCTCCTTCTTCTCGGCACGGGTACGAATTTCACCCAAGAGGTCATCCACCTGGCCATCGGTGGGACGCACCTCAACGATGGGATCCAGCACCCCGGTCGGACGGATCACCTGTTGGACCACCTCGGAATCGCTCTGCTTGAGCTCCCAATCCCCGGGTGTGGCGCTGACAAAAATGCTCTGCCGGGCCTTCTCCCAGAACTCATCCCCCTTGAGCGGACGGTTGTCTGCAGCACTGGGGAGCCGGAAGCCGTGCTCAATCAGCACGCCCTTGCGCGCTTGGTCGCCGTTGTACATCGCCTGCAGCTGGGAGCAGGTGACGTGGGACTCATCCACCACCAGCAACCAGTCCTCAGGGAAATAGTCGATCAGGCACTCCGGCGGTGTGCCCGCCTCGCGGCCCGCCAGATGGCGCGCATAGTTCTCAACGCCATTGCAGTAGCCGACCTGCTCGAGCATCTCCAGGTCGTAGGTGGTGCGCTGCTCCAGGCGCTGTGCCTCCAACAATTTCCCCTGCTCGTTGAGCACGTCCAGGCGCTCCCGCAGCTCCGAGCGAATGGCCTTGATCGCATCCTCCAGGCGCTCCTTGGGGGTCACGAAGTGCTTGGCCGGATAGATGCTGATCGATTCCAGGCTCTGCAGGATTTCCCCGGTGGTGGGGTCCACATAGCGAATGGCCTCGACCTCATCACCAAAGAGTTCAATCCGCACCAGGCGGTCCTCGTAGGCGGGGCCGATCTCCAGCACGTCCCCCCGCACCCGGAAGCGTCCACGGGAGATCTCCAGGTCGTTGCGGGAGTACTGGTTGTTGACCAAGTCCCGCAGGGAACTCCTGAGATTGAGGGTCTCGCCCACCTCAAATTTGACGGCGGCCTTGAGGTACTCACTGGGGATTCCCAGGCCGTAGATACAGCTAATGGAGGCCACCACGATCACATCACGGCGCTCAAAGAGAGAGCGGGTCGCGGAGTGCCGCAGCATGTCGATCTCTTCGTTGATCGAGGCTGTTTTGGCGATGTAGGTATCGGAGACCGGCACATAGGCCTCCGGCTGGTAATAGTCGTAGTAGGAGATGAAGTACTCAACGGCGTTCTTCGGGAAGAACTCCCTGAGCTCATTGCAGAGCTGGGCCGCCAGGGTTTTGTTATGGGCCAAGACCAAGGCCGGCCGGCCGGTCTTGGCAATCACATTGGCGATGGTGAAGGTCTTGCCGGTTCCCGTCGCACCCAACAGGGTCTGATAGCGCTCGCCTGATTCCACGCCAGCCACCAGCGCCTTGATCGCCTCGGGCTGATCCCCCTTGGGCTCGTAGGGAGCGTGGATTTCAAACGGGTTAGGCATCGGGGCATTCTCGGACAACCGCCCAGGCGGCGTGGCTGCCGAACCAACAAAAAACCCATGCCCCGAAGGGCATGGGTGACGTCCAAAGCGGTGATGCCTTGAGGATCAGACGGCTGCCTTGACGGCGCTGCCCAGGGCCTCGCGCAGGCCACGAACCACGGCGACCATGGCCAGCTGATCGTTGAGCTTGTTGACGGCGGAGCCCACGCCCACGCCAGCGGCACCGGAGGCGATGGCCATCGGCACGGTGACGGAAGACAGGCCAGAAGCGCAGAGCACCGGCACCGAGACGGCGCGGCTGATGCTGTGGGCAGCGGCCAGGGTGGGAGCGGCCTTCTCGATCAGGCCGAGGCTGCCGGCACTGAAGGGCTTGGCACTGGTGCCACCTTCGGTCTGGATGATGTCGGCACCGGCGGCCACCAGATCAGCGGCGAGCTGCTCCTGTTGGTCGATGGGCAGCACGTGGGGGACGGTCACGCTCAGCACCACCTCGGGCAGCAGCTCGCGGGTGCGGCGGGTGATGGAGAGCACCTCAGCGGCATCAAAGATGCGGCCGAGGGGATAGAAGGCGTCGTAGTTGCCGATCTCGACCATGGCGGCACCGGCGGCCACGGCGGCGGGGAACAGCTCAGGATCGACGGCGCTCACGCAGATGGGCAGGCCCGAGACCGAGGCGGCCAGCTGCACCAGCTCAGCATCACAGGCCACGTCGATCAGATCCGCACCACCGAGGCCAGCCGCACGGCTGATGCGCTCGACGCTGGCGGCGTCAAAGTTGGTGAGGCCAGCAATCACCTTGAGAGCGCGCTTCTCGGCCAGGGCCATGCGAAGGGAAGCGGGCAGCCGATCGAGGCGGGACATGCCAGTACAGATGGAGTTTTGCGATTCTCACACGCTGGGCCAGGGCGAATCAGGCTGGGGGCATGGCTGAACGCTGGAGTGATCTGCATCGGCGCCTGCATCAGCAGCTGCTCCAGCAGCAGGATCTGCTGCCCGATGGGGAGCCCCTGCTATTGGCCGTCTCCGGTGGCCAAGACTCCATGGCCCTGGTGGGGCTCTTGAACGACCTAAAACGCCTCCACCACTGGCCGCTGCAGCTCTGGCACGGCAACCATGGTTGGCGCCCTGAAGCCGAGCAGCAGGCCCGCGAACTCCAGGCCTGGGCCCAGGACCAGGGCCTGCCGATCCAGGTCGACGACTGGGAGAGTCCAAAGAGGGATGAAGCCTCAGCCCGCGACTGGCGCTATGGGCAGCTCCAGACCCACGCCCAGCGCCTGGGCTGCCGCAGGGTCGTCACCGGACACACCGCCAGCGACCGCAGCGAGACGGTCCTGCTCCAGCTCGCCCGCGGCAGCCATCGCCGCGGGCTCTCCAGCCTCCGGCAACGGCGCACGCTCAGCGGCACGATTGAGCTGGTCCGCCCACTGCTGGGGTTCTCCCGCAGTGACACCGCCCAGCTCTGCCAGCAGCTGGGTCTGCCGATTTGGCTGGACCCCAGCAACAGCGACCCGCGCTTCAGTCGCAATCGGATCCGCCACGAGGTGCTGCCTGTCCTTGAGGCCCTCCACCCCGGAGCCAGCGAACGCATCAGCCAACTGAGCGAACGGCTGGCCCAAGAGCAGGACGGCGGCGAGCAGTTGGTGGATCTCGCCCTGGGCAGCCTGCAAACCGAAACGGCCCAGGCTCAGCCGGCGTTAAAGCGACGCCCCCTCAGCGGCCTGACCCTCAGCAATCAACGGCTGCTGCTGCACCACTGGCTGACCCGCCAGGGCCTCAGCCTGGGCAACGCGGAACAGTTGGAGCAGCTTCTCCATCGCCTGCCGCCCCACTGCGGTCCTGGCCAGTGGGATCTCAGCCGGGGGCGCTCCCTGCGCTGGAACCGCGAGCTGATCTGGCTGGAGCCCTGAAGAAGCGCGGCCAGGTCTGGCAAAACGACCTAAACCGGAGCGGGAACGGCGCAACGCCATGAGCAGCGCAAGCAGTGATCGCTACGCAGCCATCGAACGGGCCTACGGAGAAGGGCGCTTCAGCGATGCGCTCCAGGGGGCTGAGGCCTTGCTGCACGAGCTGCAAGCCAGCGCCTCTGGGCCTGAGTCAGAGACCGCCCTCAGCCGGCTCCAGCTACTAACGGGTCACATTCACCTCTACGGACTGGGGCAGCCCCAGGACGCGCAGGCCTACTACCAAGCGGTCGCGGACAGCACGGCCCCCTCCACCCTGGTGGACCTCGCCCAGGCCGGGCTCCAGCGCTGTCAACTGCAACCAGCAGCCCAGGAGGAGCCCAGCTCCCAGCAAGCCATTGGGGATCTGCCCGAACTTCCTGCCACCCCCTGGCTCAACCAACTCAGCGAACCCCAGGAGGCCCTCACCGCCCTGCAGGCGGCCTGGACTGAGGTGCCCGCCAGTGGACCAACACCCGTCATCGCAACGCCGACGGTGCTTAACGGCTCGCCGGCAACGCCCTGGGGCGATGCCGCACCCAACGTCGAGGTCCTCGCCGATGAACCTGAGCTTGAGCCTCAGCCAACGGACGACGCGGCGCCAGCCGAGCGTGAGTGGCCCGACTACAGCCAAGGAAACCTGGTGGTGGAGCTGCCCTTCAGCGAAAACCGCCCCCAGGAGCCCCTCCATGAGGGGAGCAACTGGAGACGGTTCTTCAGGCTGAAACGGCCCTAGGGCCGCAGCAGCAGTCAGCTCGCGGCGGAGCGGCGACGACGGGTGCGGCCGGCGATTTCAGGTTCCTCGACCTTGGGAGCAGCCGCAACAGGAGCAGCCTTCACCGGCGCAGGCGCAGG
>NZ_JAFMFX010000066.1:0-9685 GCF_017855895.1 Vulcanococcus sp. CPBay_Sum15L08_68
CACCCACGTCGCCCTTAACGAGCACGAAGGCGTTGGTGCCGGTGAGGAGGGAATCGAGTTCCGACCAAGCGCTATTGCCATCAATGGCACGGCGCATCAAGGTGTTTTTGGTCACCTTGCAGACACCGTTGCTGGCCTGCAGACGAGTCCGCAGATCAGACATTTCCTTGATGGACAGACCCTTGTAATCAAGGACCAGCGCCATTTCGGCCTCGCCAAGGAGCTGCTTCAGCTCTTCGACGATCTGTTGCTTGTTCTCCAGAGTGCGGCCCATGGTTAAGGATCGGATCAGGGGAACAAGCCGGGAACGCAACCCCAGTACCGGGCGGTACTCGAGGGCTGCGGCTCGCTTCACCCAACCCGAACTCCCGAGGGAGCCCTGGTGAGAAAAACTGTCGCGGACACCTCGGCAGGGTTTAAGGACTCAGGTTCTGCGAGCAGAACAGGAATTCGACCTGCTGTCTTGGGTAGGGCGCGTAACCCTTCTGGCATTAGCCAGAGAAAGAACATACAACAAAGCCCCCGCCGGGGCGGGGGCTTTGCGCAGAGGGACGGGGACGATCAGCCCTCTTGCTTGATGTCCTGCAGCGCAGACACATCCACTTCCACGGAAGGACCCATGGTGGAGGTGATGTACAGGCTCTTCCAGTAGCGACCCTTCGCACCGCTGGGCTTGTTGCGGTCGATGGTCTCCTGCAGCGCCTTCAGGTTGTCCAGCAACTTGGCAGCGTCAAAGCTGGCCTTGCCGAAACGCACGTGGACGATGCCGGTGCGGTCAGCGCGGAACTCCAGTTTGCCGGCCTTGAACTCGCTGATGGCCGAGGCCAGGTCGGTGGTGACGGTGCCGGCCTTGGGGTTCGGCATCAGACCACGGGGGCCGAGGACACGACCGAGCTTGGCGACCTTGGGCATCATGTCCGGGGTCGCGATCAGCAGATCGAACTCCATCTCACCCTTGGAGATGGTTTCGACCAGATCGTCGTCACCAGCCAGATCAGCACCAGCGGCCTTGGCCTCAGCGACCTTTTCACCGCGAGCGATCACAGCGATGCGAATGCTCTGACCGGTGCCGTGGGGCAGGGCCACGGTGGTGCGCAGCTGCTGGTCGGTGTACTTGGGGTCGATGCCGAGGCGAGCGTGGGCTTCGACGGTCTCATCGAACTTGGCGGTGGCGTTGGCCTTCACCAGGTCGACAGCCTCTTGCGGGGCGTAGACGCGTTCTTCAACCTTGCCGACGGCGGCGGAATAGCGCTTGGAGAGTTTGGGCATGTCAGGAATGGGGTGCAGACGAGCTCAGGAGCTCTCCCCCGCTAAGGAACAGAAAGGAATGGATGAGCCGGGATGAACCCGAGACTCAGTCCTTCACAGCCACGCCCATGTTGCGGGCGGTGCCTTCGATGATGCGCATGGCCGACTCAACGCTGGTGCAGTTGAGGTCGGGCAGCTTGGTCTTGGCGATCTCTTCGAGCTGTGCGCGGCTGATAGCCCCGACAGAACCCTTGGAAGAGGTGGCGGCACCCTTGGCGATTCCGGCTGCCTTCACGATCAGCACGGAAGCGGGAGGGGTCTTGGTGATGAAGGTGAAGCTGCGGTCTTCAAAGACCGAGATCTCCACCGGAATCACGTATCCGGCTTTGTCCTGCGTCCGAGCGTTGTACTCCTTGCAGAACGCCATGATGTTGACGCCGTGCTGACCGAGGGCAGGGCCCACCGGCGGCGCGGGGTTTGCTTTGCCGGCGTCGAGCGCCAGCTTGATCACAGCTACAACTTTTTTTGCCATCGTCCTGGCGTCTTGAGCAATCTGCGGATCCGCGACCCTAGGGCAGCGTGTGCGGCGGACTCCGAAAACCGAAGCACCGCCTTAGGCCGCCCTCCGCAGGGAGACGGCCGCACGGGAATCAGCTTTGTTTGCTGATCTGGGAGAACTCGAGTTCCACCGGGGTTTCCCGGCCAAAGATCGAGAGCAGAGCCTTGAGCTTGTTGCGATCGCCCGACACCTCGATGACTTCGCCTTGGAAGTCTTTGAAGGGACCAGCGGTCACCAAGATTTGATCGCCCTCGGTCAGATCGACCTTCACCACAGGCTTCTTCTCGGCAGCCCGCTTGAAGATGCGATCCACCTCCTGACGGCTCAGGGGGCGAGGCTTGATGTGACCACGGACCTTGCCGGTGGCACGGCGATCTTCCGCACCCACGAAGTTGATCACGTTTGGGGTGCTCCGCACCGCCATCATCGTGTCCTCATCGAGGACCATCCGAACCAAGACGTAGCCGGGGAAGACCTTCTCTTCGGTGCTGGTGCGGCTGCCGTCCTTCTTGAGTTTGACCGCGGGGGTCTGGGGGATCTCGATCTCGAGGATGCGGTTGTCCACGCCGAGGGTGACGGCCCGCTGCTCGAGGGTGGCCTTGACTTTTTTCTCGCAGCTGGAGGCCACCTGAACGGCGTACCAGCGGGCAATCAGAGCCCGGCCTTCCGAGTCAGCGGCGGGAGCTGCGGGTTCGGCGTCGGCAGCCAGATCCGCCGCGGCGAATTCTTCAGTGGTCAAGTCGACGTCGGACACGGGCAAAGGAAGGAGAGGGCGAAAGATTCAGCGGGTCAGCGGAACACCTGGGAGCTTCCCCAGCTGTAGAAGCGATCGACGGCAGCGATCGCAAAAGCCGAAATGGTGACCATCAAGATCACCGCGACTGATTCACCAAACAGCTGCTGACGGCTCGGCCAGACCACCTTGCGCAATTCAGCGACGGTGTCTGCCACGAAGCCGGTCTTCACCGGTTCGGTGGCGGCGGCCTCGTCGGACTTGACTTGTGGTTCGGTCTGGGATTCCACGGATGAAGATTCCACAGGGGAAATCAGGGCCAAGCCTCATGGGCAGAGCATGAAGCCTGCTGAGCCTTCAGCGGGCCGCGCGGCGTGTTGAGCCCACGCGCCGGCAAACAAACACACTAACGGATGTCCTATTCAGGGCCTGAGATGGGTTTGAAGCAGAGGGCCTGCTCGCCTTCGCCCAGGCTGACCTGAACGGCCGCCGCACCCAGGAAGCGCTCCTCGAGCAACTCGGTGGCCAAGGGGTTCTCGATCTGGCGCCGCAGCAACCGGCGCAGGGGCCGCGCTCCGTATTCCGGCTCGTAGCCCTGCTCCGCCAGCCAGGCCACGACCGGCTCGTCCACCTGAAGCGCCAGTCCCTGCTCTTGGAGCAACTGCGCCAACTCGAGCACCTGCAGGCGCACGATCCGTTGCAGGTCGGCCGGCCCCAAGGGCTGGAAGCGGATCACCTCATCGATGCGGTTGAGGAATTCCGGCCGGAACTGGCTGGCCAGGGCTCGCTCCACCTGCTCCTCGAGCGCCGAGGCGTCGGCCTGGCCGCGGGCGGCATCCAAGATCGCTCGACTGGCCAGGTTGCTGGTCATCACCACCACGGTGTGGCGGAAGTCGACCGTGCGGCCCTGGGAATCGGTCAGACGTCCGTCATCAAGGACCTGCAGCAGGACGTTGAAGACATCGGGGTGGGCCTTCTCCACCTCATCAAGGAGCAACACGGCATAGGGACGCCGGCGGACGGCTTCGGTGAGCTGACCGCCCTCCTCGTAGCCGACATAACCCGGAGGAGCCCCGAGCAGGCGGGCCACGGCATTGCGCTCCATGAACTCGCTCATGTCCAGGCGCACCAAGGCCTCTTCCTCATCGAAGAGGGACGCCGCCAGGGCCTTGGCCAGTTCGGTCTTGCCCACACCGGTGGGACCGAGGAAGAGGAACGAGCCCACGGGACGGCGCGGATCCTTCATGCCCGCACGGGCGCGGCGAATCGCCGCGGCCACGGCACCGACGGGCTCCGCTTGTCCGATCACCCGCTGGGCCAGGCGCTGCTCAAGCTCCAGCAGCTTCTGGCGCTCACCCGCCAGCAGGCGCTGAACGGGAATCCCGGTCCAGCGGGCCACCACATCAGCGATGTCCCCCTCTTCCACCTGTTCCCGCAGCAGGGACTGCCCGCTCTGCTGACTGGCCTGGAGTTGCTCCTCCAACTCATGACGGCGCTGCTGAACGCCGTGGAGCTGGTCGTACTGGAGCCGGGCGGCCTCTTCGAGGTCACCATCGCGTTCGGCCTCGGCGATCTGCAGGCGCAGGGCCTCGTCATCGGCCAGGAGCTGGCGCAGCTCCGCCAGCTGCTCCCGCTCGGCGGACCAGCGCTCCTGCAGGCCCTGCAGGGTCTCGCTGACCTGCCGTCGCTGCTGCTGCAGCGCCACCCGTTCGGCCTCTGGGGCGCTCTCCGCCGAAAGCAGGGCCAACTCAACGCGGCGTAGATCGCTCTCGGCCTCCTCCACCAGACGCGGCTTGGAGGTGACCTCCATCCGCAGCTGGGCAGCGGCCTCATCGATCAGGTCGATGGCTGAATCCGGCAGGCAGCGATCGGAGATGTAGCGATCGGCAAGCCGAGCCGAGGCCACGACAGCGCCATCGGTGATGGCCACCCCGTGGTGCAACTCGTAGCGCTCCTTCAGGCCCCGCAGGATCAGGGTGCTCTCCTCAAGGCTGGGCTCCTTGATCAGGACCTGCTGGAAGCGCCGGTTCAGGGCGGGATCCTTCTCAACGGTGCGGCTGTACTCCTCCGGGGTGGTGGCACCGATGCAACGCAGGTCGCCCCGGGCCAAGGCCGGCTTGAGGATGCTGCCGGCGTCGCTGTTGGAGCGCTCCGGGCCCACCACGTTGTGGAGCTCGTCGATGAACAGGATCACGCCGCCCGCCTCAGCGCCTTCGGCGTCCCGCACCTCCTTGAGCACGCTGCGCAGGCGCTCCTCGAATTGGCCGCGGAACTTGGCGCCAGCGATCAGGGCGCCCAGGTCCAGGGAGACCAGCCGCTGGCCCTTAAGGGCATCCGGCACTTCGCCGGCGACGATCCGCTGGGCCAGCAGCTCAGCGATGGCGGTCTTGCCCACGCCCGGCTCGCCGATCAAGACCGGGTTGTTCTTGCCGCGGCGCGACAGCACCTGCATCAGACGCCGGATTTCGGTGTCGCGACCAATGACTGGATCCAAGTCACCCGCCCGGGCGGCGGCGGTGAGATCCCGTCCGAACTGCTCGAGGGCCGTGGGCTCCTGCTCAAGCTTCAGGCCGTTCTCATCGGTGGGGGCGGGCTCGACGACTGTCCTGCTGGGAGCGGGACGCGCCGGAGCAGGCGGCTCAACGACCGCTTGCGGCGGGGGACTGCTGGCTGCGGGCGCAGGCCTGGGAACGGAGCGACGCAGGTCCTCCTGGGTCAACCCCTGCTGTTGCAGGAGGGCGCCGGCAATGCGGCGATCGTCCAGCAGGGCCGCCAACAGATGGGGGACATCGATGAAGCGCGAACCCCACTGGCCCCGCTGGCGATCGGCCTCCTCCAGAAGCAGTTCCAGGTCCTCGCCGACGAACAGGTCCCTGGCACTGCTGGTGGGCTGATCCGCGCAGAAGTCATCCAGCTGATCCAGCAGACGCGAGGCATCGAGGGGCAGGGGATCCACCCAGGCGGCGTAGCGCTCGTCATTCAGCAGCACCTGCAGCAGGTGCTCCACGTTCATCTCGCCGTGGCGCCAGCGGCGGGCCTGCTCCTGGCTGGCCAGCAGGAGGTCCCAGCCGGCATCGCTGAAGCGATCAGGAACCGTGGTGAGGCTGGCGGGGCCAGCGGCGTAGGAATCAGGCCGCATGGGCGCGAGAGCTCATCTCAATCAGTTCAACCTTGTAGCCGTCGGGGTCCTCGACGAAGGCAATGACGGTGGTGCCGTTCTTCATCGGGCCCGGTTCGCGCACCACCTTTCCCCCCTTGGCGCGGATCTGGTCGCAGACGCCAACGATGTCGTCCACACCCAGGGCGATGTGGCCATAGCCGCTACCGATGTCGTAGCTGCTGGTGTCCCAGTTGTGGGTGAGCTCCAGCACGGTGTGGTCGCTCTCGTCTCCGTAGCCCACAAAAGCCAGGGTGAAACGCCCCCCGGGATAGTCCTTCCGGCGCAACAGCCGCATCCCAAGAATGTCGGTGTAGAACGCGATCGAGCGCTCCAGGTCGCCGACCCGCAGCATGGTGTGGAGAAGGCGCATCCGGACTGTTCTTGACGGCCGCATTCTGACCAAAGTCAGCGGATTGGTGCCAACGGTCACCAAGGCCCCCGGCAGGGCGACCCATAAGATCCCTGCAAGGACTCATGTTGTGCGTTAGGCCGCTGTGATCGACACCCTCGACCTCGTCATCGACACCATCGTGGCCCGGGAGGTTCTCGATTCCCGTGGCACACCGACCGTGGAAGCCGAGGTGATGCTGGAGGGCGGAGCCAGTGGCCGCGCCATCGTTCCCAGCGGCGCCAGCACCGGTGCCCACGAAGCCTGTGAACTGCGGGACGGCGGCAGCCGCTACTGCGGCAAGGGTGTGCTGCAGGCCGTCAGCAACGTTGAAGAAAAAATCGCTCCGGCCCTCTGCGGCCTGAGTGCCCTGGACCAGGGCACCGTTGATGCCGCGATGCTCGAGCTCGACGGCAGCGACAACAAGAGCGCCCTGGGCGCCAACGCAATCCTGGCGGTGAGCCTGGCCAGCGCCCGCGCCGCCGCCAATGGCGTTGGCCTGCCCCTCTACCGCTATCTGGGCGGCCCGATGGCCAACCTGCTGCCGGTGCCGTTGATGAACGTGATCAACGGTGGCGCCCACGCCGCCAACAGCCTGGACTTCCAGGAATTCATGCTGGTGCCCCACGGCGCACCCACCTTCCGCGAGGCCCTGCGGATGGGCACCGAGGTGTTCCACACCCTCAAGGGTCTGCTGAAGGACAAGGGCCTGAGCACCGCCGTCGGCGACGAGGGCGGCTTTGCCCCTGACCTGGGCAACATCGAAGCCGGCGACATGCTGGTTCAGGCGATCGAAAAGGCTGGCTACCGCCCTGGCGATCAGATCTCCCTGGCCCTGGACGTGGCCAGCACCGAATTCTTCAAGGACGGCCGCTATGCCTTCGACGGCGGCAGCTACACCAGCGCCGAGATGGTCGACCAGCTGGCCGCTCTGGTGAACCGCTTCCCCATCACCTCGATCGAGGACGGCGTTGCCGAAGACGACTGGGAGGGCTGGGCCCTGCTGACCGAGAAGCTCGGCAAGACCGTCCAACTCGTCGGCGATGACCTGTTCGTGACCAACAGTGCCCGCCTGCAGCGCGGCATCGACCTGGGCGTGGCCAACTCGATCCTGATCAAGGTCAACCAGATCGGCACCCTGACCGAGACCCTGCAGGCGATCGATCTGGCGGGCCGTGCCGGCTACACCAGCGTGATCTCCCACCGCTCCGGCGAGACCGAGGACACCACCATCGCCGACCTGGCCGTGGCCACCCGCGCCGGCCAGATCAAGACCGGTTCCCTCAGCCGCAGTGAGCGCGTGGCCAAGTACAACCAGCTGCTGCGCATCGAAGACGAACTGGGCAGCCAGGCCGTCTACGCCGGCGCCGAAGACCGCGGCCCCCGCGGCAAGGCCTGAGGCCAACTGGAGCCAGGCTCCAACCGAACCAAGATCCCGGGACCTGGATCAGCCAGCCCGGGATTTTTTTATGGGCGGCGCTTAGGAATTGCCGAGCTTGTCGATGCGGGCGTCGCGCTTCAGGCGGGCCTGCAGCTTCAACCAGCTGAGACCCACCGGAACCCCGGCCACAACCGGAATGATCGTCAGCAGCGGCCGGGCGCTGGAGGCGAGCAGGGCCGCAGCGACGGCAAAGGCACCCAGCAGGACCGACTGGCCAGCGCTCTGCTGGCTCAGGGCCAACCGACGCAGCAGACGGTCGGTCTCGCCGGCACGGATCTGAACCTGGAGATCGCCCTGTTCAATGCGGCTGAGGCTGTCCTCCAGACGCTGGGGCAGACCGAGGGCACGGCTGCCCACCTCCACCGCCTGGCGACCCAACTGGTTGAAGAGATCGTTGGGGCCGTTGCCGCTGGCGGTCATGAGGGGAAGCAGATAGGGGCGGGCGATGGCGACGAGGCTAAAGCTGGGATCCAGGCTGCGGCCGACCCCCTCAAAGGTGGAGAGGGCCCGCATCACAAAGATCAGCTCCGGGGGCAGACGGAAGGGCTGCCCATAGACCAACTCGTAGAGGTCGCCGGAGAGTTTGTCGAGGATGTTGGCGGAGAAGGGAGGGGTCAGGGCCTCCGCGAGCATCACCCGCACGAGGCGACGGACCGGACCGGGATCGATGTCAGGGGCGATCACCCCAGCGGCTTGCAGCTCACGCACCAAGCCCGAGGCATCGCGTGCCGCCGCCGCCGTGACCATCCGCCCCAGGCGACTGCGCAGGCGCTGAGACAAGGTCCCGACCATGCCGAAGTCGTAGTAGATGAGGGCCCCATCACGGGCTACGGCCAAGTTGCCGGGATGGGGATCGGCGTGGAAGAAGCCGAAGCGCACCAGCTGCTGCAGGTAACTGGCAGCACCTTTCTCGGCGACCGCCGAAGGGTCGATGCCAGCCTCGATTAGGGCCTGGCGGTCGTTGATCTTGATCCCGGGGACGTAGTCGAGGCAGAGCACCCGCCGGGTGGTGAGTTCCCAGACCACCGCTGGGATGCGAATGCCCGGATCATCGAGAAACTGCTGCCGGAAGCGGGCGGCGTGCTCGGCCTCCAGACGGAAGTCGAGCTCACGCAGGAGCACACGACGACATTCCTGAGCGATGGAGACCCAATCGCGTCCGACGCCCCACTGGGGATGGCGCTGCAGCACCGCCGCGACCTGTTGCATGACCTCGAGGTCGAGGCGGAACAGACGCTCCAGCCCGGGGCGTTGGATCTTGAAGACCACCTGCCGGCCACTGCGAAGGCTGGCGCGATGGACCTGGGCCAGGCTGGCGGCCCCGAGGGGTTGTTCCTCGATATCAATGATCTCGGCGCAGCGCTCCCCCAGCTCCTGCTCCAGCAGCGACTGGGCCGTGTCGAAGGAGAAGGCCGGGACGCTGTCCTGCAACCGGGAGAGTTCTTCAACCCAGCTGGCCGGCAGCACATCCGGCCTGGCCGAAAGGAGCTGACCGAGCTTGATGAAGGCTGAGCCCAGCTCCAGCAACTGGGCCGTGAGCCAACGGGCACGACGCTTCTGGCGACGCTCCTGCCCCTCCTCACTGACGCCCCCTGGATAGCTCCAGGACTGGGCATCCCACCAGAGGAAGGCCAACAACTGCAGAACGGCACCCCAGATCCGTAGGGAGCGAAGGGCGCTCGCCAGGGCCGGGCCAAGGCGACGCATCAAGCGGGCTCCTCGAGGCGGCGGGCAAGCCGCGTGACCTGGGCGCGCAGCTGATCAATCTGCGTCTGGGGATCTGCCGCTGGTGAAGACGAAGCCATCGGGGACTCCGCTGCCGGCACCTCCTGATCTCCGTGCTCCAGCCGCTGGGCTTCGAGCTCCACCTCTTCTTTAAACAGGTCCCATTCCTGACGCAATCGCTCGGGGGCGTCCTGGGCCAGGACCGCCAGACCAGCTGCGGCGTCCGCCAAACCACTTCCCAGGCGGGCGCTCAGACGATTGAGGGCCGCCTGCACCAGGGTCTGAGGCTCACTCATGGCCGGCCGCTTGAGAGTCACCCAAATCGTGGCAGATCAGAGCTACTGAAGGGGGGGCAAATCCAAGAGGGGAACCGATTGCTGCGGAGCCGGTGCTGCAGGCTGCGGACGCGGTGCAGGCGCCTGGACCTGAGG
>NZ_JAFMFX010000067.1:0-9264 GCF_017855895.1 Vulcanococcus sp. CPBay_Sum15L08_68
ACCAGGCAGGATGCAGCAGTTGCGCTGAAGCCGGTGAAAGAGATCAGTTTTTGGGAATGGCTCCTGCGCCTCTCCGGCAAGGTCGCGGCTGTCTCCGGTGTGATCGGCCTGTTGGTCTGGCTCACCTGGGTGATGCTCGACGTGAAGAACATGCAGTCGGGCTTCACCCTTCCCACCTAAGAGGGTGCTGACGGCGCAGGGTGTCTTCCTCCGCGTGCGCCGTGGCGCTCCGCCAGCTCCTTGATCGTGGCCTTGCTCGTCAGAAGGGCAGCGTGTTGATTGCTACAGCGGACCTTTAAAAAAGCTGAGGTTTGCCCTAGGACCAGCGGCTGGGGTCCCGGCTGATGGGTAGCCGCCCCAAGGGAGAGGTCGGCAGGAGGTCGGCGCTGATGGTGCTGCAGATCGCATCCATCGGCACGCAAAAGCTGCTGCCGTCTTGATCAAAGGGCCCCTCGACGTAGGCGCCGATTCGCTCAGCGGTGATGAAGCCCAGAAAGAGCACCGCGCCGGTCCAGGCGGAGTCGCGGCTGGCAAAGCTGGCGAAGAGGGCGTAGCCATAGAGCCAGCAGATCAGGCGGATGAAGACGTCGTAGGTCGGCGGTAGCGGAGTGTTGCGAATGCGCTGCAGGCCGCCCAGGGAATTGATGAAGGCGGTGCTGCAGCGCAGCAGGGCATCGCGTCCCCAGTCGTTGATGGCGCCTTGGCTGTAGAGCGATCCGATGAGCTGCGCCCTGTGCTGCAGGCTGCGCTGCAGGCTGGTGTCCGCGGGGAGTCCCAGGCTGCGGCTGAGGGCATCCACCAGGGTGCGGGCATCGCTGCGCCAGATCCCACGCAGCTCAAAATTCAGCACCCAGCACTGCAGCACCTGCAGCGCCACCAGTTGCTGCTGTTGCTGGCGGCAGGACTCCTGGCTGCCGATCAGGGTCTGCAGGGTGTCGCGCCATTGCCGCGCTTCGTTGGTGATCGATCCCCAGAGCACTCGGGCCTCCCACCAACGGTTGATCGCCTGGGTGTTGCGAAAGCCCACGAAGATCGAGACCGCGATCCCCAGCATGGAGAGGCCCGAGCCATCAATGATCGAGAGGTCCCGGACCTGGGGATCGGCCTTGATGGCCAGGGCTAGCCCGCAGAGCACCAGCATCAGCAGCAGGTCCAGGCGCATCCGCAGCAGCAGTTCCCACAGCACCCAGGGGATGTTGCGGCGAGCCATCTTGGGCGGCTGACTCACTGGGACTCGGAGGGCTGCATCGATCATCATTCCCCTCCCCTCCAGCGTCGACCATGGCCGATTGGACGCCCACCCCTGAGCAGCGCGATGGCGTGATCGCACGCACGTTGGAGTTCTTCCGCGATGAATGCGATGAGCTGCAGCAGGAGCTGGGTTGTCCGGAGGCTTTCATCGCTGAGTTGCTCACGGCCTTGGCCCAGACCTACGTCCGCTGAACTGCCCCCATCTGGGGGTAGGCCGCCCGGTGGATGCTCCCTGAGAGTGATTCCATCAGGAAGTGGGAGGTCGCGATGACAGCCCTTAAGAACGGTGGAGCAGCCCGTGATTGTCTGGGGTCCACCTGCATGAAGTGGACCGCCAGCGGCGAGCTCTCCGAGTTGGACCTCCATCGGGTGATGGAGCGCTTGGCCCGCGTGGACCACAACCTGGCCGAGGTCGACACCAAAGCCCAAGCAGGCTAGAACGCCTGTACTAGTTCGCTTGGGGTGGCTGATGCCCGCTTTTCTCTCGGTGCGTCTTGGTGATGTGGTGCTGGTGGAGCCCCCTGAGCAGGACTGGTGGGTCGGTCAGGTGATTCACCGCGAAGGCGGGGCCAGGGACAATGGCAATAGCTTTTTTCAGATCGCCTGCGTGGACACGGGGGTGATCCGAACGGTGAATCCCAACAGCGTCACTGGCGTTGTGAAGCCTTCTTCCCCCAGCGCATGCTCAGCGGCTTGATCCTGGTCCCGGTCCTGTTTGCCTTTTTTGGCTTGTCGGAGGACGACACCGAACAGTTGTTTGGCAAGTCAGGTGAGGCGCCGCCGCCAGCCCATGAACGCTGTCTCAAGGCCCGTGATTACAAGGGCTGCATGGAGTACCAGCGGCGCCAGGTCGAGGACTAGCTGTCCCCTCAGCTGGCGAGATGGGTGGCGAAATCGATCGCGATCCAGGCGGCGCTCAGGGCAATCAGCAGCGGCAGAACACCTTTGACGGTCTCAAGGACCTCCTGGCGCAGCTGGTCTTGTTGCTCGGGGGAGCGGGTCATTGCGGCCTGGGCGAGTGAACTTCTCCAGGGCTAAAAGTTCAAGGCTGCAATGGCATGAGCGCATTCACCTAGGCGAAGGCAAACCAGTCCAGGCGTTGGGCTTGGCCATCGGCCTGGATCTCGAGGAGCTCAAGGCCTTTGACGGTTCCGTCCTGCCGGTACCAGGGGTCTTGGCAGAGGCTGCTGAAGGCCTGACGGGCGGCTTCGAGGGATGGGAAGTCGCCAACCGGGGTGCTGCCCCAGGCGTCGTGGGTCTTGATCCGGTAGGGCATGGATGGCGGCCATCGCTGCGCACCAGTGTCCGGCACGCGCTTCAACAACAAACCCCCCAGCGTTCGGCGGGAGCGCTGGAGGGTTGTTGTTGGGGGCCTCAAGGGGGGCGGCCCCCGTTCGGATAGCGGGTTGGTACTCGACCGCTTCCACAACCGTTATGGCTTCGTGCCTGAGCCTTGGTCCATAGGCACATTCACGGGTTCTAGAAGATGCCGAGGGTCTTCTTCTTGCAGTAGCCCGCTCCGATGTTCATCCAGCCGGAGCGGCAGGGTTGTCCGTTGGTGGGAGCGACCTCGTAGTAGATGGGCGAGACGCAATGGCTCCCCAAGTCGTTGACATAGCCGAGCGGGCACTGGTCCTGGCCTGCGGCCTTGGGGATTCGCTTCTGGGCCCAGCTGGGGCTTGGGGCGGCGAGGGTCAGCAGCAGCAGTCCGCTGCCGCTCAGGCTGAGGATGGTGCGCGTCAAGGGCCCAGGTCCACTGAAGTCAAGCTAGGGAGCCTGTCCCGATTCGGCTGCAAGCTGATGGGCGCGGGCGTTGAGCAGGGCCTCCTGGCGGTTGAGGCAGAGCTCAACGCCGATGAAACGGGTGATGGCGAGCCGCCTGAGCCGTTCTCGGTAGCGCTCCTGGGGAACGGCGATGATCACCCGTCGTCCCTGGCGCGTGGCGTCGCGGCAGACCGCATCAATGGCCAGGGAGGCCGTGACCCCCAGGTGGGAAACCGCTGTTAGATCCAGGATCAAGGTGGCGTAGGCGGAGCTCTCCTGGAGGAGTTGGGTTAGATAGCGGCTCGCCCCAAAACTCAGTGGTCCGGCAAGGCTTAACAGCGCCACCTCACTCCCGGCCTCCCTTAGCAGGACTTGCTCCTCGGCGTTGAGCCTGACGGGGGACGGCTCGTCAGGGTCTCCATCGCCGCCGGTGATGCGCCGGCTGGCTTTTTGGAGGGCATCGGCCTGGTCCTTGATGGTGATCACATTGGCGAGGGAGACCCCAATGACGACGGCGGTGACCAGGTCCCAAAAGACCGTGAGCAAGAGAACGAGCCACATCAGGCCCGTGGCTTTCCAGGACAGGCGAGGGGCGCGCTTGAGGAAGCTCCAGTCGACGATCTCCAGGCCGACATGCAGCAGGATCCCCCCGAGGACGGCCAGGGGAATCTCAGAGGCGAAGGAGCCGGCCCCCAGGGTGACGATCAGTAGGGCGAGTGAGTGCACCATCCCTGAGAGGGGAGTGCGTCCGCCCGCTTGCACGTTGGTGACGGTGCGCATCGTGGCGCCCGCTCCAGGCAGACCCCCGACCAGGGCGGCAGCCATGTTGCCGATCCCCTGGCCAATGAGTTCACGGTCCGAGCGGTGCTGGGTGCGGGTGATGTTGTCGGCCACCAAGGAGGTCAGCAGCGAGTCGATCGAGCCCAGGACGGCGAGGGTGATGGCATAACCGCCCAACAGGCGGAGGTCGTCGAAGCGCAGCTGCGGCCAGCGCAGGGTCGGAAGCCCCTGGGGGATGGCGCCCAAGCGGGGGATGGAGCCCTCGGGCAACAGGGTGCTGAGCGCTGAGATCAGCACCAAGGCCACCAGCGGTGCTGGAAGCCAGCGGTTCCAGCGCCGGGGGTAGGAGCGGATCAGGGCAAAGGTCAGGGCGCCGATCAGCAGGGCCAGGCCGTTGAGGTTGGGCAGCTGAGCGGGTAGGGCCGCCAGGATCTGGGGGATGGTGCCTTTGAGGCTGAGGCCCAGCAGGATCGGCAGCTGCAGCACCACGACGATCACGCCGATCCCCGACATAAAGCCGGAGATCACCGAGTAGGGCATCTGAACGATGTACTGCCCCAGGCGGAAGACCCCGAAGAGCACCTGCAGGGCGCCCGCCAACAGGGCCACGGTGAAGGCCACGGCCAGGCCCGCCTCTGCTCCATAGCGACCGATCAGCGCCGTGATCACCGCCGCCATGATCACGGTCATCGGACCGGTGGGCCCAGAGACCTGGGAGGGCGTGCCCCCGAGGGGGGCGGCGATGAAGCCCAGAACGATGGCGCCCCAGAGGCCGGCGATCGCTCCGGCTCCGGAGGTCAGGCCAAAGGCCATGGCCAGTGGCAGGGCCACCACGGCGGTTGTGATGCCGCCGGTGAGGTCCCCGCGCCAGTTCTTCAGCCAGGGTTGGCTCCAGGTGCGACTGAGTCGCCAGATCTTCGCCTCGGGGGGCTCGCGGAATGGAGAGCGCATGCTGCCGCCGTCAGCTCTCCCCAGGATGCCGGCGATGGCAAGGCTGGGGGGTGGGGGCCAGGATCAGCAAAGAGAGGCCCCCGAGTTGGAGCGCGGTCGCGGGGCGATCGTCTCCTGCACTGTTATGACGCCGCAGCATCGACTCCCGTCATGAGTGCAAATGCTCAGTCATGACGAAATTCAGTCGCCAGTGCTGGAGGGCCGCGGCGGCATGGGACGTTTGCGAATCGTCAGCGGACGATTGCCGAATTGCCGTCTGGCCAAGTTGAAGGCATGACCTTCGCTAAAGGCAATGAGGTGGAGTTCTGAATCCCCATCGGGGAAATGAACCGTGAGATCAAAACAGGGCAAAACAGGCGCCGATCAGCCACATCTCCATGTCGTAGCCATGCTGCGCTCTGTCGTCAGCTACAGCGCTTCACTCAGGCACTTCGCTGTCCTTGTGATGGCGGGGTTGATAGCCCTGGGCTTCTGCTAAAAAGCGCAGCCAGACCTGGCTTTTGCGATCAGGCATCCCTGCTGCACCGATCAGGCCCAGGGGGCCAAAGAGCAGGCCTGCCCAAAACCAACGGGCCCATCGACGCGCCTTGGCGCGCGCGATCGAAGCCGAGATGAAGCCACAGGGGAGGCAGACCATCAACAGGCCAATGACGTAGCCCATCGCCGCATGCAGGTACTGCTGTTCTCTTAGCAAGCTTGAACGCCCAGGGCGAGTCTCTGCGGTTGGATGGTCAAAGCACTCGGGGCGTCATGCCGGCACTGCAGAGCGGATGGATTGAGCTCGCTGTGTTGGCCCTGCTGTTTCTGGGTCTGCAGGTCTGGTGGCTCACGGCACTCGCCCGTCGGCGAGCCCTGGCCAAGCCCCTGAGCGAGGCGGAATTCCGTCAGGTTCTCGAGCGCATCTGGATCTCGAGATCCCGCTCCTGAGCTCAGGCCTGAGTGGGTTGGATGGCACAGGTCAGGGCGCAGGCGTGCTGCTCCTCGACCATGCGCCTGAGTTCGTGATCCCGCAGCAGCAGCATCAGCCGCGTTCCGCCCATTCCTCCTATCGCCGTGCCTGTTTGCTCGCTCACCCACTGCCCAGCCGATTGCAGGTCCGGGAAGAGTGCGGGACAGAGGCGCACCAGGCGGCCAGCCAGTCCGGTGCTCACCCAGCGTTCATGGGCTGAGCGTTTGACCTGCTCCTGGATGTTCTCGGTCATGGTCATCAGGAGCCGGAGGAGACAAGGATTGGACACTCACCTCTTCCTTCTGGACTAATCGAGTTCAGCCCCTTGCGGCGTAGGGATTAATACCTGTTCCTTCCGTTTTTCTTCCAAATTGCGCGGATTTGGGCTTTGCTCAGGGCTTTGGTGGTCTGGAGCCTGCGTGATTGGGGAAGGGGTGGGTGCTGCTGTGGTCGCCGCCTTCTCCGTAATGCTCCAGGTAGGAGAGCCCCATGGTGCGCAGCATCATTCCGCAGGCGTGGTGGTCGGCGCCGTATTGCTGCCGCCAGCGTTCGACCAGCTCGATGACGTCTTGATAGCCGCTGTTGAGGAAGTCCTCGGTTGGTTCCCAGGGCACGGTTGAGGGGCTTTGGTAGGCGAGCTGTCCACAGCTTCTCAGTATTTGGCTGAGGCGTCCTGTCTTGTTATGAGCTGTGGTCAGGCTGCCTCGGGGCACCAGCCCAGCTGACGCTCTCGTCTGATCAGCCAGTGCTGGCATTTCTTCGTGAGGTGTTCGCCTTGGCCGAGCTGCTTGGACTGGAGCTTGCAGCCCAGCAGGGTGCGGCAGTGGGCGTCGGTCCCGTAGGTGAAGTGCTGGCAGGTGATGCAGACGCGGCCTGAGCGTGAGGCCCGCAGCAGCCTGGCTTCCATGAACTCCCACTCATCCATGTGCTCTGCGCAGGTACGCCTGTACTACTACTGACTTGGTGTCATTGCAAGGGGCAGGGCTTGTTCGTGCCGAATGCGCTGCTGACAATGGAGGTCTTCGCGGCTTTCCGATGACGGCAGATGGCTTGGCTCAGGCCATTGACGCGATTTTTGAACGTCACATGCAGGCCGAGTTAGCGGGAGATCTGGATGGCACCTTGGCGACGATGAGCGCCAATCCCCATCTGGTGAACATCCCCACGATGGTGGGTGGTTCGGGGCCGCAAGGGGTCCGCCGTTTTTATGCCAATCGCCTGGTCGGTCAGTTTTTCCCGCCCGATGTGACCTTTGCGCCCATTTCGCGCACCCATTCGGCGGAGCGGCTGGTGGATGAATTGGTGATTCGCTTCACCCATACCCATCCCATGGATTGGATGCTGCCGGGGGTCGAGCCCACAGGGCGGCGTGTGGAAGTGGCCTTTGTGGTGATCGTTGGGATCGAGGGAGATCGGGTGAGCTATGAGCACATCTACTGGGATCAGGCCACGGTGCTGGTGCAGTTGGGCTTGCTGAAGCCTGAGGGGCTGCCTGTTGTGGGACAAGGCGGCGTCGCCAAGCTCCTGGATCCATCGCTCCCGGATCCTTTCTTCCAGGAAGGCTGAGCCCAGAGATGTGGGATTGCTGATCTCAGCAGTGACGGCAACAGTTGTTGGTTGGGGTTGGTGTGACAGTCGTCCCAGTTGGTGTTCTCACCATGCTCCGAATGTTGACGTTGGTCGCCACCCTCTTGGTGCTGAAAACCGCAACGGAGATCTGGCTGGCTGAATCCCTGCTCAGCTCACGTCCTTCGCCGCGATCCCTGGCTTAGTTCGGGGCCAGGGCCTGGAATAACTCCCGGATGGAGTCAAGGTCGAGGTCGGTGTTGATCAGGACCGAGCTCTCAAAGTCTTCCTGAAAATCACTGAGGCTCTGCAGGATGTCCTGGCTGGTTCCTTGTCCAGGCATCGGAGCGGTGGACTGACCTTGCTCATCCCGCGAGAAAATGCGCCAGAACGCCAGCACACACTGCTGACCGGGAGAGAGAGGCGTCTCGCCCAGGGACCAGGGGTGGTCTGAGGCCACGCGTTTGATCTGCTCCCAGCTGCTGTGGCTGCTGAGTTGTGCGTCAACGCCGGAGAGCGCCTCGAGAAACTCCTCTTCCGACATGGCTCCAGCCAGGGTGTGGGGCGCGTTGCACCGCACCCCTGATGAGGACGGTCCGTGACGTCGAGCCGTCTCCAAGGCAGTCATGGCCCAGCCGCTGGCTCGATTGCAAGGGCCGATTGGATCGAGCGCCAAACTCTTGGGGACGCAAACGAGATCTGCAGTTGGCGCCTTACTCGGGGACCCGTGTTCAGGAAACGCCTGAGGGCTTGAGTTATCGCATCGTCTACCAGCGACGCGGTGGTCTACCGATTGATTGGTTGGATACCGATGGCGACCCCCTGGAAGGCACCGATCGCCTTCGGGCCCAAGAGGACTCGGCCCGGTTCTTGGCTCAGAAACGCAATCCCTTCAGCCGTTTTCTGCGGGGCTTCATTGCGGTCCTTGTGGTGGTGTTCAGCTTCAGCCCAGGCGCATCGCCTTGGATGCTGAGCATTGGACTGTTGATCTACCTCGAGATCGCGATCCGATCCAAGCAGCGGGTTGGCCTCTACCAAGGCATCGCTCGAGAGATCGAACAGAGACTCTTCGCGATCGATCAGGCCAGTCAGTCGGAGCCCTGAGGGAGGCCCCGTAGCCTCTCCGCAGCGCGATCGGGATCCATGGGTTTGCAGCTGCACTCCGAAGCCTTCCTGCACGAGGACGGGGTGACCTACTGCATTAAGCGTGCGTCGCTGGACCAGGACTTCACCATCTATGAGCAGCGCGATGGTGAGTGGGTCGACAGCGGCCTGGACCGGGCGGTGAAGGAGCTGAACTTTGCCGAGTTCAAGCGCCTGGGGTTGCTGATCAAACGAATCATGGATCAGGACCGCTGGATTGCCTGATCTCCCATAGGAGGAGGCCGCCCCTCCCGGATGGAAGAGACGGCCTAGTTCGCTCGTTCATGCATGGAATGACCCGTTTCGTGGATGACGAAAGAGTGGGTCGGAGCTGCTGAGGGAGGTCACCTGGGGCCAGGTGTCCAGGTGTGGAGCAGTTGTGACTCCTTGGGGCACCTGTGGCGGTGCAGATGGAGTGCCGACAGCTCAAACGCACACGTTTGTTTGATCTGACGGCCCGCTCACGGTTTGAGAAGACTGTTGGAGCAGGCGCCTTCAGTCAGCTCGCTCCTGACGTCTGGTTGGGTGGAGTGTCGACCATCTAAGGCGTCTCCGATCTCGATGGGCCTAGCTTCAGTCGGATTCGAGGGGAAGACAATCGGACTTAATGCCCATTGCCCTGCAGGCTTAATCGCCCGAAAGTGATGGGTTGCTTGCCGAAGCGATCGCGCCAGCGGCGTCAGTTGCCTCGGCTCTCCCTGCTGGCTTGGCTTGGTCACTGGTGTTTGCGACTGCTCAAGATCGCTTTGGTGGGCCTGACCACCTGCGGTTTGGGTTGGGTTTGGCTAGCGATGTTTGTCTATTACGAGCGGTTCAAGCGGCGTCGGTTGGCGGGTTCAGGACCCCATCGCCGCTAGGCC
>NZ_JAFMFX010000015.1:0-36323 GCF_017855895.1 Vulcanococcus sp. CPBay_Sum15L08_68
TCACGGTTGCCGTCGCGGCGACCGCGGGGGGCCGGACGGGTGTCGGGCTCTGCATCCGCACGGCCCTTGTAGGCCGGGGTGCCACCAGGGGCGGGCTGCACCAGGCAGATGATCAGCGGCTCGACTTGCAGTTCGCGGCGCAGGCGACGCTGCAGACCCACTTCGATTTCGCGCTGGACGCCCATCCAGTCCACTTCGGGAGCCTTGCCACCGGTGTTCCGGGACAGTTGCTGCCAGCGGTTCTCGAGCACCCAGGTGATTTCCCGCTCGGTCCAGAGGCTGAGCTTGCGGGGATCCGCGGCGGTGACCACGCCCCGCAGGTTGACCCGCGGAGGCGCTGCCATCACACCGTCGGTGCTGATCACGGCGAGCATCGTGATGACGCCGTCGTCGGCGAGCTGCTGACGCTCTTTGAGAACACGGGCGTCGACGATGCCATTGCGGGAGGCGTCGAGCAGTTCGATGCCCGCCTTGACGGGCTCGCCCTTCTTGATCGAATCGGCCGTCAGTTCAACAACATCTCCGTTGTCGATGATCAGCATGTTGTCGGCCGGAACGCCCATGGACTGGGCGGTCTTGCTGTGGCAGACGAGCATGCGGTGCTCGCCGTGCACCGGCACGAAGAACTTGGGACGGGTGAGGGCCAGCATCAGCTTCTGGTCCTCCTGGAAGCCGTGGCCAGAGACGTGGATGCCCTCGCCCTTGCCGTAGACGACCTTGGCGCCCAGCATCATCAGCCGGTCGATGGTGTTCACCACGGAGATGGTGTTCCCCGGGATCGGGCTGGCGGAGAAGATGATCGTGTCGCTGCTCTTGACCTGCACCTGGGGGTGCTCGCCACGGGAGATGCGGCTCAGGGCAGCCAAGGGCTCACCCTGGCTACCGGTCATCAGCAACAGGGTCTCGCGATCGGGCAGATCACGGATTTGCTTGATCGGGACAAACAGATCATCCGGAGCGCGCATGTAGCCCAATTCACGGGCCTTGGCGATCACGTTGAGCATGGAGCGGCCCAGGAGGCCGACCTTGCGGCCGTTCTTCATGGCCAGCTCGAGGATCATCGCGACGCGATGGATGGAGCTCGCAAAGGTGGTGATGATCACCCGGCCTTCGGCCTGGGCGATATGGCGATCGAGGGCCGGGAAGACCGAGCGCTCAGGAGGACAGAAGCCAGGGACCTCAGCGTTGGTGGAGTCACTGAACAGGCAGAGGACACCCTGCTCGCCGTGGTGGGCGAGGCGGGCCATATCGAAATACTCACCGTCGACCGGGGTGTGGTCGAACTTGAAGTCACCCGTGAAGATGATTGTCCCCACCGGAGTGGTGATGGCCAGCGAGAAGCTGTCCGCCATCGAGTGGGTGTTGCGGATGAACTCCACCGAGAAGTGCTGGCCCACCTTCACCACGTCCCGCGGACCCACGGTCTGAATGGTGGTGCGGTCGGTGACGCCGGCCTCTTCCATCTTTCCCTGGAGCATCGACATGGCCAGCCGGGGGCCATAGATCACCGGGATGTTGAAGTTCTTGAGGTGGTGGGAAATACCACCGATGTGGTCCTCGTGACCGTGGGTCACGATCATGCCGCGGATGCGCTTCTGGTTCTCCTTGAGATAGCTGGTGTCGGGCATCACGACGTTCACGCCGTGCATGCCATCACTGGGGAAGGCCAGGCCGGCATCCACGAGCATGATGTCGTCGCCGTACTCGAACACACAGGTGTTCTTGCCGATCTCGTGCAGGCCACCGAGGGGGATCACCCGCAGGTGGGGCTGCTTGGCGGCGCCGTTACGGCCAGGGGTTTGAGAAGTCATTCAGAAAAGGGGAGGCGGCTCAGCCGCACGGGGAACAAACGTTGAGAAAGGGGTTGCTCAGCAACAGGTCAGGTCGGCCTTGGCGTCAAGTGGGACGCAGGGCTGCCAGGACGGAGGTGAGTTGTTCGCGCACATCGCTCGATGCAGAAACCAAAGGAAGACGTGGGGCACCAACGGGCCAACCGCTCAGTTCCAAAGCCGCCTTCACGGGAATGGGATTGGTGGTGCAGAAGAGGGCCTTGCAGAGCGGAAGCAGTTGCTCATGCACGGCCAGGGCGGCACTGAGTTCTCCGGCCAGGAAGGCCTGGACCATGCGCTGGATCTGATCGCCTGCAATGTGGCTAGCCACGCTGACCACACCAACGGCGCCGACGGCCATCATCGGCAGCGTCAGCGCATCGTCACCGCTGTAGATCGCCAGACGCTCGCCGCAGACCGCACGCAGGGCGCTGACCTCCTCAGTCGTGCCGCTCGCGGCCTTGAAGCTGACCACGTTCGGACAATCCATCAACCGTGCGGCGGTCTCTGGATTGAGGCTGCAACCGGTGCGGCCAGGAATGTTGTAAAGCATCAGTGGCGTCTGGGGCGCCGCCTGGGCCACGGCCCGGAAATGGGCCTCAAGGCCTTCCTGGGGAGGCTTGTTGTAGTAGGGCACGACGACCAGGGCGCCATCGGCACCGAGGGCTGCCGCTTCACCGATGGCCTCCACGGCCTCGGCCGTGCAATTACTGCCCGTTCCCGCCAACACCTTGGCGCGGGCACCGACGGCCTCCTTCACGGCGGAGAACAGTTGGTGCTGTTCATCCCAACTCAGGGTGGGGGACTCGCCGGTGGTGCCACAAATCACCAGACCATCGGAACCGTGATCCACCAGATGGCTCGCCAGCTTGGCCGCCATCGGCAGGTCCACCGAGCCATCGGCCGCGAAGGGAGTGATCATCGCGGTGATCACACGACCAAAGGGGGCAGGGGAGTGGGCGCCTGGGGTCAAGGCCTTGCTCATGCCGACGCTCCAGCTGGGGCCTGAGCAGCGGCGGCAGCGGCCACCGGATCAAGCAGTAACTCAGCGATCTGAATCGCGTTGAGGGCCGCCCCCTTGCGGATCTGGTCACCGCACAGCCAGAGCTCGAGGGCGTTGGGTTCGCTGAGGTCCTGGCGGATACGTCCAACGGCCACCGGATCACGCCCGGTGACGTCCGTGGGCATGGGGAAGCGATTCGAGCTGAAGTCTTCAATCAGCTCAACGCCGGGGGCGTCCTTGAGCAACGTCCGCGCCTCCTCGACGGGGAAGGGCTCGCAGAACTCGATGTTGATCGCCTCGGAGTGGGCCCGCAGAACCGGAACGCGAACGCAGGTGGCCGAAATACGCAGATCCGGCAGACCCATGATCTTGCGGGTTTCATTGACCATCTTGAGCTCCTCTTCGCAGTAGCCGTTGTCCTGAAGAGGAGAGTTGTGCAGGAAGAGATTGAACGCCAGGGAGTAGGGCAGAACACTGCTCATGGGCGTGCCACCGTCGAGGACAGTGCGACTGAGCTCACTGAGCTCCTCCATGGCACGGGCTCCGGCACCACTGGCGGATTGGTAGGTGCTGACCACAACACGGCGCATGGCCCGGCGGGCGGCCAAAGGCGCCAAGGCCAGGGTCATCAAAATCGTGGTGCAGTTGGGATTCGCGATCACCCCTTGATGGCGGAAGGCCTCATGGGGATTCACCTCTGGCACCACCAGAGGAACCCCAGCATCCATGCGAAAGGCGCTGGAGTTGTCGATGACCACTGCACCAGCCGCAGCCGCCACAGGCGCCCACTGCTTGGACACGGAGCCACCGGCCGAAGCCAGGACCACATCAACGCCCGCGAAGGCCTCAGCACTCACGGGCTGAATCGTCAGGACCTGGCCGTTCCATTCCAGGGTTTGTCCGGCCGAACGCGGCGAGGCCAGCAGGGTGAGTTGACCGACGGGGAACGCCCGCTCTTGGAGCAGGGTCAACAACTCTTGGCCGACGGCACCCGTCGCCCCAAGAACGGCGACATGCAGGGGACGGCTGGGTAGCGAACGGACGTCGGTGGAAGTCAACGGAGGTGCAAGGGATAAGGAGAGCTCTATGCCTTGGGATCTGAACAGGGCCTCACTCGGAGGCGGAATCCGTCAAACAGAGAGAAGGGCTGAAACGGGGAAAGGCTGAATCAGAAGCGTCGATCAGCAGAGGGGGGTGGAAGGAGAGAAGAGGTGGAGCGAAAAATCAACGGTGAGCGCGATCAACGAACCCAAGACCGAGAAAGACGAACGGTGGAGCATCCCGGTAAAGGCGGATGCACAACCTGCAGAAGCTGTTCGGAGTCCCGAGGGACACCGCCACAAAACTCTTCAGGTCACTGGTTCTTGCTCAAGACAATACGTGGCCAAGGCCGAGGGCGTACAGCCCTGTTGGAGCTCGTCACAGGTGACTAATTAGGATCGTGGGCTGCCCCAGCCGACCCATCGGCCCGCCGTCTCGATCACATCCATGAGCCCTGCCGCTAGCACCGCCAGTAAAGCCACTGCCAAACAGGCAGACCTGAAGCTGAGCACCAGCGCCCGTCCCGGCAGCCGGATGGCCATCGAGATCGCCGTTCCTGGTGAACGCACCCAAGGGAGCCACAACGCGGCTGTCGAGAAGCTGAGCCGCAGCGTGAAACTCCCCGGCTTCCGCAAGGGCAAGGTGCCCCGCGCTGTGCTGATGCAGCAAATCGGCCCCCTGCAGATTCGGGCCACTGCCCTGGAGTCTCTGGTCGACAGCGTTTTCAAGGACGCCCTGAAGCAAGCCGAGATCCCCGCCATCGGCCAACCCGCCCTGGACGGTGGCTTCGAGTCCCTGCTCGAGCGCTTTGAGCCCGGTCAAGAACTGACCTTGACCCTTGAGATGGATGTGGAGCCCACTCCGAAGCTCAAGAGCACCAAAGGTCTGAAGGCTGAAGCTGAATCCGTGAGCTTCGATCCAGCTCGCGTCGATGAGCTGATCGAGCAGTCCCGCCGTCAGATGGCCACCCTGGTGCCGGTCGAAGGCCGCGCCGCGGCCGCCGGTGATGTGGCGGTCCTGAGCTTCAAGGGCACCTACAGCGACAACGGCGAAGCCATCGAAGGCGGAAGCGGCGACGCCATGGAGGTGGAACTGGAAGAGGGCCGCATGATCCCCGGCTTCGTGGAAGGGGTGATCGGCATGAAGGCTGGCGACAGCAAAACCATTAAGTGCGAGTTCCCCGAGGATTACGCCCAGGAGGATGCAGCCGGCCGCAAAGCCAGCTTCGACATCACCCTGAGCGAGCTGAAGAGCCGTGAGCTGCCGGCCCTCGATGACGCCTTCGCCCAGCAGGCCAGCGACAAAGAAACCCTGGCCGAACTGCGCAGCGATCTGGAGACCCGGCTGAAGGAAGACGCCGAGCGCCGCCACCAGTCCAACCGCCACGACGCCCTGCTCGCCGCCCTGGTGGAGCAACTGGAGGTGGAACTGCCCGAGACCCTCGTCCAAGAGGAAATCGTCACCCTCCTGGAGCAAACCGCTGGCCAACTGGCCCAGCAAGGGATGGACGTCAAAAAGCTCTTCACCCCTCAGCTGATCCAAAGCCTGCGCGAAAGCTCCCGCCCTGAAGCCGAGGAGCGCCTCAAGCGCAGCCTGGCCCTCAAGGCCCTCGCCGCGGCCGAGAAATTGGAACTGGAAGCCAGCGAGATCGACGCCAAGGTCAAGGAACTGAGCCGGGGCTTCAGCGACAGCTCCCGGATTGATCCCAACCGTCTGCGCCAAGCGGTTCAGGAGGATCTGATGCGCGAGAAGCTCCTGGGCTGGCTCGAGAGCAACTCCACCGTCACGGAGAAGGCGGCTGAGGCCTCCGAGGAGAAGCCCAAGGCCAAAGCCAAGCCGGCTGCGAAGAAAAAAGCCAAGGCCGACGACGCCGAGGCGACCACCACCGAGGCCTGATCCCCATAGATTGGCCGGACTGACTCCAGTCCGGCCGAGTGATCAACGCCAGCACTCCTCACCCAATCCAGAACCGCTGGCTGGGCCAAGGGCCCCAATCCTCGATCGTCACTGGTCCGACCGCTGCACCGGGTGTGCTCCCCACCGTGGTTGAGCAATCCGGCCGAGGCGATCGGGCCTTTGACATCTATTCCCGTCTGCTGCGGGAACGCATCATCTTTCTGGGCAGCGGCATTGATGACCAGGTGGCCGACGCCATGGTTGCCCAGCTTCTGTTTCTCGAGGCAGAGGACCCCGAGAAAGACATTCAGATCTACGTCAACTCCCCTGGGGGATCAGTGACAGCGGGTCTGGCGATCTACGACACCATGCAGCAGGTCGCGCCCGACGTCGTCACCATCTGCTACGGCCTGGCCGCCTCCATGGGAGCTTTTCTGCTCTCCGGCGGCACCAAGGGCAAGCGCCTGGCGCTCCCGAACGCGCGGATCATGATCCACCAACCCCTTGGCGGAGCCCAGGGACAGGCTGTCGACATCGAAATCCAGGCCAAGGAAATTCTCTATTTGAAGGAGACCCTCAACGGCCTGATGTCCGAACACACCGGCCAACCCCTGGAGAAAATCGCTGAAGACACCGACCGCGACTACTTCCTTTCCCCGGCAGAAGCGGTTCAATACGGCCTGATCGATCGTGTCGTCACCGATACGACCCCGGTTTGATCCTTAAGGACGGCTGACGAAGCGCTGGATCGCACCGATCCTGAAGTTTCGGGACACCGCCCCGAAGCCCTCCCGCTCAACGCCGCCACAGCCCTTGCCCGATGGCCAAGTTCGACGCCCACCTGAAGTGCTCTTTCTGCGGGAAGTCGCAAGACCAGGTGCGCAAACTGATCGCCGGCCCTGGCGTCTACATCTGCGACGAGTGCATCGATCTCTGCAACGAGATCCTCGACGAAGAGCTGGTTGAGGGCCATGGTGGCGCCGGCGCTGGCCGCCAAGCCCAGGAAGCCAAGGGCAAAGCTCCCGCCAAAAAAGCCAGCAAGCCTGCTCCGACGCTGGCCGAAATCCCCAAACCCCAAGACATCAAGGCCCACCTCGACGCCCAGGTCGTGGGGCAGGAGGAAGCCAAGAAGGTCCTCTCCGTTGCGGTCTACAACCACTACAAGCGCTTGGCCTGGCAGGGCGACGGCAAGGGCGAGAGCAACGAAACCGCCACCAAGCTGCACAAGAGCAACATCCTCCTGATCGGCCCCACGGGCTGCGGCAAAACCCTGCTGGCGCAGACCCTGGCCGAGTTACTGGATGTGCCCTTCGCCGTGGCCGATGCCACGACCTTGACCGAAGCCGGCTACGTCGGGGAGGACGTCGAGAACATCCTGCTGCGGTTGCTGCAGAAAGCTGACCTGGACGTTGACCAGGCCCAGCGCGGAATCATCTACATCGACGAGATCGACAAGATCGCCCGCAAGAGCGAGAACCCTTCGATCACCCGCGATGTCTCCGGGGAGGGCGTTCAGCAGGCGTTGCTGAAACTGCTGGAGGGCACCGTGGCCAACGTCCCCCCCCAAGGGGGCCGCAAGCATCCCTACCAAGACTGCATTCAGATCGACACCAGCCAGATCCTGTTCATCTGCGGTGGTGCCTTCGTCGGCCTCGATGACGTGGTCCAGCGCCGGATGGGCCGGAACGCCATCGGCTTCATCCCCGAAGGCGGCCGCCGCGGCCGCCAGAGCAAGGACCAACAGGCCGCCCAGGTCCTGCGCCACCTCCAGCCCGACGACCTGGTCAAGTACGGCCTGATCCCCGAGTTCATCGGCCGCATGCCGGTGAACGCCGTGCTCGAGCCCCTCGACAACCACGCACTCGAGGCGATTCTCACCGAGCCCCGCGATGCCCTGGTGAAGCAGTTCCAGACGCTGCTGAGCATGGACGACGTGCGGCTGGAGTTTGAGCCCGGGGCCGTTGAAGCCATCGCCGCCGAGGCCCACCGCCGCAAGACCGGCGCCCGGGCGTTGCGCGGGATCGTCGAGGAACTGATGCTCGACCTGATGTACGAGCTGCCGTCCGACAAGAGCACCAAGGCCTTCACGGTCACCCGGGCCCTGGTGGAGGAACGCACCCAGGCCAAGATCCTCCCTCTTCCGGGCAGCGAGTCCGCGCAACAGGAATCGGCCTAGGGCTCCGTGGCTGCCGCTGATCACCTTGAGGTGCCGCGGCAGCACGGCCTCTTCAATCACCACGGCATCGACCTCGGGGACGGCAGCGTCGCCCACTACCTCGAGGGGCGTGAGATTCTGCGCAGCCCCCTCGACGCATTCAGCCGCGGCCAGCCCTTAACGGTGGTGTCCTACCCCGAGGGGGCCTGTTTGCCGGCAGGGCAAACCCTGCGCCGAGCCATGGGGCGACTGGGGGAGCAGAACTACAACCTGCTCTTCAACAACTGCGAACACTTCGCCCACTGGTGCAAAACCGGACGCCATCGCAGCGCCCAGGTGGAGGAGGTCCTCCAGGCCGGCAGCTGGGGGGCCCTCGCCCTGGGCCAGTTCATGCCTGCTGCGGTCCTGAGCGGCGCCAAGCTGCTCCTGCGTCAGGGGCGACGCCTGGAGGCGAGCCAGCTGGAGAAGGGACGCGAACTCGTCAGACGCAGCCTGGAGCAACTCGATGCCCTGCGGCTGAAGCTGCAAACCAAACTGGAGTCCGAGCTGTCCCGCGCCGAAGAGCGCTGGGGGGCCGGAGCTGAGCAACCCCAATTCCAGCGACTGCGCCTGGCTGCTCAGACCCTGGCGGATCAGCTGAGCGAGGTGGAGGAGATGGAAGCCAAGCTCGAGCGCCTCCTGACAGATCAGCAGCAGGATTCAAACCCGAACAGAGGCGTCGAGGGCCAGTAGCCTCCAGCGATGCCGGCCGCCTACCAACCGCTCCACCACAAGTACCGCCCGCAGCGGTTTGACCAGCTTGTGGGGCAAGAGGCGATCGCCGCGACCTTGGGCAATGCCCTGCGCTCCGGTCGCATTGCGCCGGCCTACCTCTTTAGTGGTCCCCGAGGAACGGGGAAAACCTCCAGCGCCCGCATCCTGGCGCGCTCCCTCAACTGCCTCAGCTCGGATCACCCGACCCCAGAGCCCTGCGGCAGCTGTGAGCTCTGCACCTCCATTGCCAACGGCAATGCCCTCGATGTCATCGAGATCGACGCCGCCTCCAACACCGGGGTCGACAACATCCGCGAGCTGATTGAACGCTCTCGATTCGCCCCGGTTCAGGCCCGCTGGAAGGTCTACGTCGTCGACGAGTGCCACATGCTCTCGACCGCGGCCTTTAACGCCCTGCTGAAGACCCTGGAGGAGCCGCCCCCGCGGGTGGTCTTCGTCCTGGCGACCACCGACCCGCAGCGGGTGCTGCCCACGATCCTCAGCCGCTGTCAACGCTTCGACTACCGGCGCATTCCCCTCGATGCCCTCGAGCAGCACCTGAGCTGGATTGCCAAGGAAGAGAACATCCAAATCACGCCAGAAGCCCTGCATGTGGTGGCCCAGCGGGCCCAGGGGGGCCTGCGGGATGCCGAAAGCCTGCTGGATCAGCTGAGCTTGCTACCCGGGCCGGTCGAACCGACGGCGGTCTGGGAGTTGCTGGGGGCCGTGCCCGAGCAGGAACTGCTGCAACTGGCCCAGGCCCTCGCCGGGGCCGAGCCGCTGGGGGTGATCGAAGCGATCCGCAACCTGCTCGAGCGCGGCCGCGAACCCGGTGCCGTGCTCCAGGGAATGGCCGGCCTGCTGCGGGATCTGGTGCTCGCGGGGGTTGCCCCCAATCGCCTGGAGCTCACGAGCTTCTCGCCCCAAATCCGAGGGGAGCTGCCGGACCTCGCCCGCAGCATCGGCAAAGCGACCCTGCTGCGCTGGCAGGCGCAACTCAAAGGCAGCGAACAGCAACTGCGCCAAAGCGTGCAGCCCCGGCTCTGGCTTGAGGTGCTTCTCCTGGGTCTCTTGGCTGAACCCGCCGTCGCCGTCGCCACCAGTGTCCCCACGACCAGCCCCCGCCCGACCCCGCAGGCGGCAGCCCCCACACCAGCAGCCCCGGCTCCCGCACCGCCTGCCCCAGACGTCGTCGTTGAGCCCATAGCTCCGCCGGCTGCCGCTCCTGCCCCTGAACCGGTCACGGCAACCAGCACGGAGACCCCGGATCTGGCCGCCCTCTGGCAGCAGATCCTGGCGGGGCTGGAGCTGCCCTCGACCCGCATGCTCCTCTCCCAGCAGGCCTCCCTGGCCCGCCTCGACAGCCAGCGCGCCGTCGTTCAGGTCGCCGGCAACTGGACCGCCATGGTCCAGAGCCGCCTACCCCTGCTGGAGAAAGCCGTCGCCTCCGCCCTGGGCAGCCCAAGGCAGGTGGTTCTCGAGGCCGGCGCCGCACCCGCAGCACCCGTAGCGCCGGCCCCACCCGTTCCCGCGCCTCAAGCGCAGACACCGCCGCCACCACCGGAGCCTCCGCAGGCACCTCCAGCTGCTGCTACCCCTCCCCAACCCCAGACTCCAGCTCCAGCTCCAGCTGAGGCTCCGACTCCGGCACCCACGTCAGCAGCACCGGCAGCAACACCAGCAGCGCCGCCTGAACGGAAACCCCATGGGCTGATCGATGACCAGGCCAAGCGGCTCGCCGAATTCTTCAACGGCGAAGTGGTGGACCTGCAGGATCCCCTGCCGGAACTCAGCGACGATCAAGCCGCGGCCTGATCAGGCTCAGCCCCTACATGCAGGGTCTTGGCCCAGACCAGCCGCTTGGGTAGCAGCGCCATCCGGAGGGTGGTGTAGGGAATCACCACGAACCAGTGGCCCAGATAGGCAATGCCCCAGGCCAGGTTGATCGGGCCCATCGCGGGTAGGTCCGGTCCTTCGGAACGGCGGGAGCAGCCCGCCAAAATCGCTCCGCCCGAGAGGCCAAAGGCCACAAAGGACAGGGGCCAACTCAGCGGTGGCGTGCGCGTGATCAGGGCCGTGAGGGCATCGGCTGCGGCCATCACGGGCAGGGCGTATTGCAGCAGAAAAAAGCAGCTCAGATCGAGCTTGCGCGCCGCAGAGACCTCGCTTCCGGTCAGCTGAGGCCAGTAATCGAAGAAACGCTGCAGTCCCCCCTCGGCCCAACGTTGCCGCTGGCGCCAGAGGGCACTCCAGGCGGTCACCGCCTCCTCTTGCACCGGGGGATCCCAGAGCAGGGCAACGGGTTGCTGCTGCACCAGCAGACGGAAACTCAAGTCGAGGTCATCGGTGACGGTGGCTTCGTTGAAGCCTTCGCAGCTGAGCACCGCCTCCCGCTGGAGCAGTTGACCATTGCCCCGAAGCTCAACAACACCGCCGGAGAACAGTCGGCCCTGCTGGATGACGGCATCGAGGGCCATCTCCATGGCCTGGGCGCGGGTCAGCCAATTGAGGTCGGGATTGACCACGGACTTGCGCAGCTGCACGGCGGACCAACCGCCCTGCTCGGCAAAGCGAACCAAACGCTCCAGCAGATCCGGCTGCAACTGGGCATCGGCATCCAGGACCAAGAGCCAACGCCCCTGGAGGTTCGGCAGCACCGCGTTCAGAGCACCCGACTTGCCGCCGCCCGCATCGCGGGGACGGCGCAGGACCTGGAGCTGAGGGAAACGGGCCTGGTACTCGCTCAGGACCTCTGGGGTGCGGTCTTCGCTGCCGTCATCGACGATCCAAATCTTGAGGCGATCGGCCGGGTAACTCAGGGCGGCCAGTCGCTCCACCAAGCGACCAATCACAGCTTCTTCATCGCGGGCTGCCACCACCAGATCAACGGCGGGCAACGCCTCCAAGACGGCTGGGCCTTCCGCCTTCGCACCTCTCAGCGCTGGAAGAAAGACAGCGCGCAGGACGTACAGACCCAGCAGCAGCGTCAGGGCCGTGGCAGGCCAGAGGGCCTGGGAGGCAGGCAGACGATGGGGAGCCGCTGCCGCACCGCAACAGCAGAGGAGAAAGAGGGAGGCCTGCAGTCGGCGCGCTCCTGTGGCTGTGCCCCCAGCGGCCATGGCGATCCCAAGGATGTGCGGACTCTAAGAGCCCCCCTTCGCAGCCTTGATGGCTGGCAGAGGAACCAACTCCGTTCCCGGGTAGTAGTGACGAAGGATCTGCTTCACGCTCCAACCCCGTCCTCCCAAATCGATGGCGCCGGCCTGAGACAAACCAGCGCCATGGCCAAAACCACCTCCCTCGAAGCGCCAAAGACCTGCCCCGGCGGGTTCAATCACAAAGAGGGTGCTGGGTAAGCGACGCAGGGTGCGGCGGATGGCATCCCGCACCAGCACCTTTTCTCCCAGGGGCCCCCTGAGGGCCAACCGCACCACGCGACCACTCGGGCCCCGCTCCAGAACAACCGGCTTCACCGGCGATCCAACGGCGGCCGCTCCCGTACCCAGGGCACGGGCAAAGGTGTCCTGCCCGAGGACGCGCTGCCAGCGGAAGTAGGGGTGGTTCTGGCCATAGACACCCGCTGTCGCCGCCAAGACCGATCGAACCTGCTGACGCTGGGTGAGGGGCAACGCCAATCCCTGGGGAGGGCCTCCGGCCCGATCAAAAGCGGGCTCCAGATAGGCGAGTTCGGGCAAGGTCCAGGCCTCGTCCTCGTCGGCACTGACTCCTCCGTTACTGGCGTGATAGACGGCATGGATCGGTTGCCCCTGCCAGGTCAGCACCTGGCCCTGGGTCGATCGAATGGCCTGCTTCACCCCAGCGCGGGCCAGGCGTGGATCGCTATAGACCTGGCACTGGGTATCCGAGCAAAGGTGGTAGCCATCCAGGGCAAAACGATGCTGATTGCCCAGGGCCCAAGTGCGCGCCAACACCGCCTGGGCAGCCAAAGCCGCAGGCGGCGCTCCAGCACCGATCTCATGGGGCACGACACCGTGGAGATAGCGCTCTAAGGGCACCTGCTCCACCAGGGTCCAACTGCCATAGGCGTCGGGCTGCAGGCGGAAGGGCCCCTGGAAGACCCCGCCCTGCCAGCGCAGGCCAGCGGAGGCTTCAATCCGAACAGGCCCCTGGAGATCCCTCCAGCCATCGGGCCGTTCCAGCTGCAGGGTCAGGACCTCACTGACAACCTTCTCTTCAACCTTGGAGCCGTAGGCCGGCGGAACAGGCTGGTCCGGGGCAGCCCAGACCTCCCACTCCCCGGGGTGGGCGACCACAGCCTTTGCTCCGAGACGACGCCAAGCCAGGGCGGCCTGCTCAGCGGTCTCAAAGCTGGAGAACGGCCCCAGCACCCGCCGGCGAATCGTGAGCGGCTCGCTCAGCGGCTTGGGTCTCCAGCGCAAGGACAGGCGCTGGCCACTGGCTTGAAAGCCGGAGGCATCGCTGAGCCTCACCACAGAAGCAGCCGCCACCAGCTGCAGCGGCGCGGCCCCCAGATGGTCCGCTAGAGCCACCCAGAGCACGGGCTGGGCACCATCCACCCTTGGCGGGGCGGGCACTGGCCGGTGGGTCAGGGCCTGGGCCTGGGCATCCGTTCCTTGGCAGCCCGCCAGGAGACAGGACGCGGCGAGGACCGCCATCAAGGAACGCTGCATCGCCTGACTGGATCCAGGCCAAACCCTAGGGGGAGTTGGCGGAAGGCACTCTGAAGTCTTACTCTCATCGTTTGTGCACGAGCGCGTAGACAATGCCGAAGCTCAAGACCCGCAAAGCAGCCGCCAAGCGGTTCAAAGCGACCGGCACCGGGAAGTTCATGCGCCGGCACGCTTTCCGCAATCACCTGCTCGATCACAAGAGCCCTAAGCGCAAGCGCTTCCTCGGCACCATGGCCGTGGTTGACGAGCGTGATGCGGACAACGTGAAGGCCATGCTCCCTTACAGCTGATCGCTTCACCTCACAGCAGTTTCAACATTCACTGAGAACTATTCATGGCCCGCGTTAAGAGGGGCAACGTCGCCCGTAAACGCCGCAACAAGATCCTTCGCCTTGCGCGTGGCTTCCGTGGTGGCAACGGCACCCTGTTCCGGACCGCCAACCAGCGGGTGATGAAGGCGCTCTGCAACGCCTACCGCGACCGTCGCCGCCGCAAGCGCGACTTCCGTCGTCTTTGGATCGCCCGTATCAACGCTGCTGCTCGCCTGAATGGCCTGAGCTACAGCCGTCTGATCGGTGGCCTGAAGAAGGCTGACGTGCAGCTGAACCGCAAGATGCTGGCCCAGCTGGCCGTGCTGGATCCCACCAGCTTCGCCACTGTCGTGGGCGCCGCCAAGAGCTGAACGCCCCCTTCAATCACAACTAAGCCCAGTCCGGTCGGTCCATGGATGTTTCACTCCCACAGGCCTACCTGATTGGGCTTTTGTTGTTGCTCGGCACCGCTGCGGTGCTCGTCGCACGGCAGATCCTGCGGGTCCGCCGCGACGAGTCCGCCCTGGCACGCCTCGAAGCCCAGGCCAAGGCCGGCGACAAGAGTGCCGGCGACCTCTACGAATTGGCCTCAGTCCAGCTGCGCAAACGCCTCTACGGGCAAGCCACGGAAAACCTGAAGCTTGCCGCCAAGCGAGCCAGCGGCGAACCCAGCGAGGCCCAGGCCCTGATCGAAAACGCCCTGGGCTTTGCCCTGGCGGCCCAAAGCAATTACAGCGGCGCGATCAAGCACTACCGCGCAGCCCTGCGGGCCAAGTCGGACTACCCCGTCGCCCTCAACAACCTGGCCTTCGCGCTGGAAAAGCAACAGAAAAGCGACGAGGCCAAAGAGACCTACGCCAAGGTGCTCGAGCTCGACGCCGCCAACAAAACAGCGAAGCGTCGGCTCAAGCGCCTGGAGCGCACGGCCGCCTAGATCACCACAGGCCGCGAATCGCAGGAGCGGCGCTGGTCTCCGGAGTCATCACGAGTTGTCCGCCCGGGTTCGTCAGCCGAGGGGCAGACCATCCAGACAAGGTGAAGCCCTGCAGACCCGCGAACGAGCCGCCGTCCTGGAGATCTGCCCCGGGGTAATTCCCAAGCAGCAACAAGTCCAGTTGATCCGACGCCGCATTCAAGTTCCCTTGCACAGGAATGGTGGAGGACCCAAGGGTGATCTCGCCTCGGACATCCACCATTTGCCCTAAGGCCCTCAGCGACGAAAGGGTCAAGCGTGCGCTGGCCGCTTGAGCGGTGCCAAAAGGCGTGTAGCTACCCGACCAAATCCGAGGCAGCTCCTGCACCAACTGCGCCGCACGCGCGACCGGATCAAATTGGCGGACGGTGGCCGCCATGCCGAAGTTTTCCTCGTATGGAGTGCTCTGACTGGGAGCAATGGCCTCGGTGGTCAGCGGGACTGCAGCCAACAGCAAAGGGATCACGGTGGCGCCATCAAGTGGCCCCACGCTAAGGACGACAGGGCTGCGCGGTACGGTCTCAACACAGCTGATCACATCCCTGTGTCTGCAGAGCCGCTGCACGCTGACGACCTGATCATCGGCGGGCGACGCTTCCGCAGCCGTTTGATGACGGGCACGGGTAAGTACCCCAGCCTGCAGGCCATGCAGGCCAGCCTCGAATCAAGCGCCTGCGAGATCGTCACCGTGGCCGTGCGACGGGTGCAGTCCCAAGCCGCCGGCCATGAGGGCCTGATGGAAGCGGTGGATTGGAGTCGAATCTGGATGCTCCCCAACACCGCCGGCTGTGCCACCGCCGAAGAAGCCATTCGCGTGGCCCGACTGGGGCGAGAACTCGCGAAGTTGGCCGGACAAGAGGACAACACCTTCGTCAAGCTGGAGGTGATCCCCGACTCCAAACACCTGCTGCCCGATCCAATCGGGACCCTGGAGGCCGCCGAACAGCTGGTGAAGGAGGGATTCACCGTTCTTCCCTATATCAATGCCGATCCCCTCTTGGCCAAACGGCTGGAGGAGGCCGGCTGCGCGACGGTCATGCCCCTGGGCTCACCGATTGGTTCCGGTCAAGGCATCCGCAATGCCGCCAACATCGCCCTGATCATCGAGAACGCTTCGGTTCCGGTCGTCGTCGATGCCGGCCTGGGGGTTCCAAGCGAAGCCGCCCAAGCGATGGAAATGGGAGCCGATGCGCTGCTCATCAACAGCGCCATCGCCCTAGCTGGGAATCCAGCGGCCATGGCCCGGGCGATGGCCATGGCCTGCGAAGCCGGACGCACCGCCTTTCATGCCGGCCGTCTGCCCATCCGCGGCGAGGCCAACCCCAGTTCCCCCACGGGCGGACGGGTCGGCACATAAAGCTTCCGCACAGGTGCGAGTCAAGTCCCGACTTCGTCCGTACTGTCGCCTCAACCACTTGCCCATGCGATGCAGGTCACAGAAGAGGACGGCGGCAGGCTCAATGCCTTCGCCCGGGAGCCCCGGATGGAGGTGATCGAGGCCGGTGAAGCCCGTGGCGCCAACAGCAAAGTGCTCCTGATCGGCGGCGCTCTGTTGGTGATCCTGATGATGGCCGTTGCGGTAGGAATCAGCTGAATCCCTGTAGTAGCTTGCCCTGACGGAGCAAATGCTCGTTCAGCAGGAGTCCAGCGGTGAAGGTTTTCGTTCTCGGCGGTGACGGCTTCTGTGGCTGGCCTTGTGCCGTGAACCTGGCCGACCAGGGCCACGATGTGGTCATCGTCGACAACCTGAGCCGCCGCAAGATCGATATTGACCTGGAAGTGGAGTCCCTGACTCCCATCACCAGCATTGGCGAACGGCTGAAGGCCTGGGAGGAGATCGGCGGCAAGCCCATGCGCTTCGTGCACATGGACATCGCCCATGAGTACCAGCGGTTGGTGGATCTGCTGCTGGCTGAGCGACCCGACTCCGTGGTGCACTTCGCCGAGCAGCGGGCTGCGCCCTACTCGATGAAGAGCAGCGCCACCAAGCGCTACACCGTCGACAACAACGTCAACGGCACCCACAACCTGCTGGCCGCCATCGTTGAGACCGGCCTCGATTGCCATGTGGTGCACCTGGGCACCATGGGCGTCTATGGCTATGGCTCCCACCGCGGCGCCACGATCCCCGAGGGCTACCTGAAGGTGGAGGTGCCCCAGCCCGATGGCAGCCGCTTCGAGGAGGAAATCCTCCACCCGGCCAGCCCGGGCAGCGTCTATCACATGACCAAGACGCTGGATCAGCTGCTCTTCCTCTACTACAACAAAAACGACCAGGTCCGCATCACCGACCTGCACCAGGGCATCGTCTGGGGCACCAACACCGAAGCCACCGACCGCGACCCGCGCCTGACCAACCGCTTCGACTACGACGGCGACTACGGCACGGTGCTCAACCGCTTCTTGATGCAGGCGGCCATCGGCTATCCCCTGACCGTGCACGGCACCGGCGGCCAGACCCGCGCCTTCATCCACATCCGTGACTCGGTGAAGTGCGTCCAGCTGGCCCTGGAGAACCCCCCCAGCAAGGGTGAGCGGGTGAAGATCTTCAACCAGATGACCGAAAGCCATCAGGTGGGTGAGCTCGCCAAGAAAGTCGCCGCCCTGACCGGAGCCCAGGTCAACAACCTCCCCAACCCCCGCAACGAGGCGGTGGAAAACGACCTGATCGTTGATAACCGCTGCTTCATCGAGCTGGGCCTCAACCCCACCACCCTGGATGACGGTCTGCTGAAGGAAGTGGTGGAGATCGCCACCCGCTACGCCGATCGCTGCGACCGCAACCGCATCCTCTGCACTTCTGCCTGGACCAAGACCCAGGAGCAAGCCATTAAGGCCACCTGATTGCCTTGAAAATCGCCCTCTTCACCGAGACCTTCCTGCCGAAGGTTGATGGGATCGTGACCCGGCTCACCAAAACGGTGCAGCACCTTGTTGCGGCCGGTGACGAGGTCATGATCTTCTGCCCTGAGGGGGCGCCTGAGTCCTACATGGGGGCCCAGGTGGTGGGGGTTCCGGCCATGCCCCTCCCGCTCTACCCAGAACTGAAGTTGGCGTTGCCAAGGCCGTCGGTCTCCGACGCGCTTGAGGCCTTTGCCCCTGATCTGGTGCACGTCGTCAACCCTGCCGTGCTCGGCCTGGGGGGAATCTGGCTCGCCAAGACCAAGGGGTATCCCCTGGTGGCGAGTTATCACACGCACCTACCCAAATACCTGGAGCACTACGGCCTGGGCATGCTCGAGCCGGTGCTCTGGGAGCTGCTGAAAATGGCCCACAACCAGGCTCAGCTGAACCTCTGCACCTCCACCGCGATGGTGGCCGAGCTGAGTGAGAAGGGCATCCAGCACACGGATCTTTGGCAACGGGGGGTCGACACCGATCTCTTCCGGCCCGAGCTGCGCAGCCAGGCCATGCGCGATCGTCTCCTGGCGGGCCGCAGCGACACCGGCAAGCTGCTGCTCTACATCGGACGCCTGTCGGCCGAAAAGCAGATCGAGCGCATTCGCCCCGTCCTCGATGCGATGCCCGATGCACGCCTGGCGCTGGTGGGAGATGGCCCCTATCGCCAACAACTCGAGACCTTGTTCGCCGGCAGTGCCACCCACTTCGTGGGCTATCTCGCCGGTGAAGAGCTGGCCAGCGCCTACGCCAGCGCCGATGCCTTCCTCTTCCCCAGCAGCACCGAGACCCTGGGGTTGGTGCTGCTCGAAGCAATGGCGGCGGGCTGCCCCGTGGTCGGAGCGAACCGCGGCGGGATCCCGGACATCGTCAGCGATGGAGTCAATGGCTGCCTCTATGAACCCGATGGAGCCGATGGCGGGGCCGGAAGCCTGAGCGCCGCCACCCAACGGCTCCTCGGAGATCCAGGACAGCGGGAACAGCTGCGCCGCAACGCCCGAGAAGAGGCCGAGCGCTGGGGTTGGGCCGGTGCCACCGAGCAGCTGCGTGGCTACTACCGCCAGGTGCTCAACGCACCAGCACCAAGCCTCGCCTAGCGGCTGCGTTGCTGGGCCCAGACCTGCAGCACCTGGCGGGCCATGGGCAAGGCATGCACTGAACCACCGCCAGGGGTGTTCTGGGCAAAGGCGACCACGACAATCTCGCCGTTGGGATACGGGGCAAAACAGGCAAACCAGGCGTGGTCAGGGCCACCGGTGCTGTCCTCGGCGGTTCCGGTCTTGCCCGCCACGGGCGGCAACTCCGCCGCCTGGTTCATGGCATAGCCCGTGCCCTCCTGAACCACCTTGCGCAAGCCGCGGTTGATCGTGGCCAGGGTCGAGGGCTTGATGTCCACCTTGGTGCGGCGAGGCGGAGCGGTCCAATCCAAGCCGCGATCAACCAAGTGGGGGGTGATCAGATAACCACCATTGGCAAAGACGGCGTAGGCCCGAGCCAACTGCAAAGGGGTGACCTGGACCACGGACTGGCCAATCGACATGCTCGCCATGTCCTCGGGGATCCAAGGGGTGGTGCCGGGCTTACCCCAGGTGCGTCCCTTGGCGGCCCACTGCTCATTGCCCACCAGACCGGTGCTTTCCTCGTAGCCGATCTCAATGCCCGTGGGCTTCGTGAAGCCCAACTTCACCGCGGCGTCATAGAGGGGCATCGAGCCCACCCCAACACCGACTTGGTAATAGAAGGTGTTGCTTGAGAAGCGCAGGGCATCCTCGTAGCCGATCAGGCCAAAGCCGGCACCGTTGTGGTCCGGGAAACAGTGCCCGCCGTAGGTGATGCAGCCGCGGGTCATCAGCTTGGTGTTCGCCGGAAACTTGCCCGAGGCCATCCCGGCGAAGGCGGTCACCGGCTTCCAGGTGCTGCCGGGGTCATAGGCATTCATCGCCCGGCTGAAGAGAGGCTTAGAGGGAGAGGCAAAGAGGGCGTCGTACTCCCGCTGGGTCGTGACGGTCTTGGAGAAGAAGTTGGGATCGAAATTGGGGCGACTGGCCAAGGCCAAGATCGCCCCGGTCCTGGGATTCAGGGCAACGATGGCGCCGCCGGGCTTGCCCTTCAGGGCCGCCTCAGCCGCCCGCTGCAGCGGGAGATCAAGCGTGACCACCAAGTCCTTGCCGGCCTTGGAGGGGCGATCGCCGAGGACGCGCTGGATCTCGCCCATGGCGTTGACCTCGACCATCTGGCCGCCCCAGGTGCCGCGCAGGTGTTGCTCATAGGCGGCCTCCACACCAATGCGGCCAATGCGATCGCGGATCTTGTAGCCCCGCTTGGCCAGAACCTTGTATTCCTGCTCAGTGATGGGCTGGGTGTAGCCCAAGGTGTGGGCCCCAAGTGAGCCGTGGGGGTAGCTGCGCACCACATCCAGATCCACCTGGGCTCCCCGCAGGTCGCTGGCCTGCTCCCGGAAGCGCAGGACCTGCTCCGGCGTCAGTTCACTGGCGAGCTCAATGCGGTATTCCTGCTTGCCGGGACCGCGACGCTTGCGCTGCTCCAGTTGCTTCTGGGGGATGTTCATCAGAGCGCTCAGCCGCTCCCGCAGAGCTGGCCAGGAACCCTTCGGCAGATCCTTGGGCTGCAGATACAGGCTGTAGATCAGGCGGCTTGAGACCAGGACCTGTCCATGGCGGTCCAAGATCCGGCCACGGACGGGGTTACGCGCCAGCAAGCGGATGCGGTTCTCGTCAGCGCGCTCCCGGTTTTCGCTGCCATGGAGCAGCTGCAACCAACCCAGACGCACGACCATCGCCGAAGCGAAGAACAGCACCAAACCCAGCAGAATCGCGGGCTGACGCTGGAGCCCGGCACTGCGGTGAGGGTTGGAGGCGATGGCCAATGGTTCAGCTCCCTTCCGTGAGCCGTTGCTCCAGCAACGTCAACCGCTCGGAGATGCGTGCCAGGGCCAGCTGCAACTCCTCCTCTCCGGCATCCTTCGCCAGGGCCGGCTCCACCGGCACGTCCGTGACCTGCACCTTCATCACCGGATTCCCCAAACCAGGCTGGATCCGATCGAGACGCTCACGAACCTGACGGGCCGCCTCTGCCCCTTCCTCCCGGAGCTCCGTGAGGCCCTCTGGACCCTTGGAGAGTGCATCAGCCAGATCACGGGCGCCACCACGCTTGGCCCGCTCGACCGCAGCCATCCCGACCGGCAGGACCTCCTGCATCAGGGTCAAACGCAGGCTGTCGAGGGGGTCGGAACCCATGAAGTGAGGCATTGAGTGCGCCCAGTCTGGCGCCTGATCCCCGATCTGGCTGGCCTAGCCCGCGCTGCGCGAGATGGCCGGCTGGACGATCTGCTGACGGCAGAACTGCTGGGAGCCAAGCCACCAGCCCGCACCCACCGCGATCACCATCAAGGCCGAGAGGGGAAGCAAAGCCTGCCGCGTCACCGGCAGCACCATCCACTCGCTCCAGTCACGGATCAGGCGTTCGCGATCGAAGCGACGGCGCTCGCTGGCCTCCTGCTGCAGACGACGCTTGAGCGACTTGGAGACCCAACGCTCAAAGGCCTTCTTCTTGGTGACGGCCATCTTGCGCTCCACCTCCAGCAGCTGGCCGGGGGTGAGCTCAGGGTTAAAGGTGCTGATCAGCTCCAGGCTCTTGAGGAACATCTCAACGGCACCGTCCTTCACGGCACGGTCGGTCTCGTTGAGCAGCTCCCAATCCAACTCGGGGTAGAAGCGCACCCGGTTGGTCGTGATCTGATCCTCCGCCAGCTGACCCGGTTCCCGCAGCCAGCGATCGGTATTGGCGTCAAAACGGCGCCAATAAAGGAAGGGATTCAGATACACCACCTTCCCTGCCAGCTGAATGCTGTCCTGCTGAAGGCGGCGCTGCAGCTGGATGTCCTGCTGTGGGGCGGCAGTCAAGGCTCCTAGGCCGGGGGACCCGAGGGTAACGGAGTCACCCGGCCTAGGCCATGGCTCAAGGGGTGGGAATTATTCCCACTCGATGGTGCCGGGGGGCTTGCTGGTGATGTCGAGCACCACCCGGTTCACGCCCTTCACCTCATTCACGATCCGGTTGGAGATCTTCTCCAGCAGGTCGTAGGGCAAGCGGGACCAATCCGCCGTCATGCCGTCTTCAGAGGAGACACAGCGCAGAACAATGGGGAAGGCATAGGTGCGCTTGTCACCCATCACACCAACACTGCGCACCGGCAGCAGCACCGCGAAGGCCTGCCAGATGTCGTGATAGAGACCAGCGTTTTTGATCTCTTCGCGCACCACCAGATCGGCATCGCGCAGGATGTCGAGCTTGTCGTCCGTCACCTCACCGAGGATGCGGATCGCCAGGCCAGGACCGGGGAAGGGGTGGCGGCCGACGATCTCCTCGGGAAGTCCCAGGGTGCGGCCCACCTTGCGGACCTCGTCTTTAAACAGACGCCGGAGGGGCTCCACCAACTTGAACTGGAGATCCTTCGGCAAGCCGCCCACGTTGTGGTGGCTCTTGATCTTCACCGCCACCCGCTCGCCCGTTTTGGGATCGACGTTGGTGCCAGCGCTCTCGATCACATCGGGATACAGAGTTCCCTGGGCGAGGTAATCAAAGGGCCCAAGGCGCTTGCTCTCTTCCTCGAAAACCCGAATGAATTCGGTGCCAATCAGCTTGCGCTTCTCCTCGGGATCGGTGACCCCAGCGAGTTTGTTGATGAAGCGCTCACGGGCGTTGATGTATTCGACCCTGATGTGGAACTTCTTGTCGAAGAAGTCCATCAAGAATTCAGGCTCACCCTTCCGCATGAAGCCCTGGTCGATGAACATGCAGGTCAACTGATCACCGATCGCCTTGTGCAGCAAGAAGGCGAGGGTGGAGGAGTCGACACCACCGGAGAGGGCCAGCAGGACGCGCTTATCGCCAACCTGACGGCGCACATCCGCCACCGCCTCATCGATGAAGGCGGCCGTCGTCCAATCCGGCAGGCAGCCGCAAACGTGATAGACGAAGTTGCGAATCAGGGCCATTCCGCATTCGGAATGGACCACTTCGGGGTGGAACTGAACGCCGTAGAGACGCCGCTGGTGATCCGCGACGGCGGCCTCAGGCGTGTTCTCGGTGTGGGCCAGACGGACGAAGCCTTCGGGCAAGCGCTCGACGGAGTCGCCATGGCTCATCCACATCGTCGAGCCCTCGTCGACGTTGGTGAGCAGGTCGGTGGGGTCGTCGACAAATAAAGGTGCCTTGCCGTACTCGGCGCGGCCGGCAGCCACCACAGAGCCGCCCAGCTGCTGCACCATCAGCTGCATGCCGTAGCAAACCCCCAGGACCGGAATGCCCAGATCCCAAATCTCTGGATCGCACTTCGGGGCGTGCTCGGCATACACCGAGCTGGGACCACCACTCAGGATGATCCCCTTGGGATTCAGCGCCTTCAATTCAGCCGCGCTGGTGGAGTACCCCATCACCAGGGAATACACCTCGGTTTCCCTGACCCGACGGGCGATCAGCTCGGAATATTGAGAACCAAAATCAAGGATCACAATCGCCGGATGACGATTGGTTTCACCGATTGAGGTTGGAGTCACGTCTGACATGGAGCGGCCAGCAGCTGTGGCCCAGGCATTCAGATCACCCTAGATCTCAGGCCCGAAAGCCCTCCAGCAGCGCAGCCCCGACCGGGCCGCAGGCACAGATGCTGCGGCTGCGATCAAACAGGACAGCGCCAAGCTGGGGAGCCGCGTCATGGTGCTTGGCCAGGTAGGCCCCGGCCCGCTGCTCAATCACGGCGGCCAAGCGCTGCTGCAAGCCAGTGGCCAGGGCGGAATCACGCTCGGCCAACGCAGCGATGGCCTGATCAACGCTGGCCGCCTCTAGAAGCAGCCGGATCTGCTCCAGGGAACACCCGTGCTGGGCCGCCTGGGCCGCCAGGATCTCCAACCGCCCATCGGCCAGATGGTGATGGGTGTGAAAGATGCCCCCCGCCAGCTTGATCAACTTGCCCTGGTAGCCAAACAAGAGCAGGCGCCTGACCCCTGCCTCAGCGGCAGCCACCAGCAGCGGCCCAATCCAGTTGCCAGCCTTGAGCAACAGGCCAGGAGGCAGCCCCTGCTGCGGGGCCAGATCCAGCCCGTTTTCCCCCAAGACGAGCACCAGATCGCCGCTCCAGCCCGGCTCCTGACTGCGACGCGCCAACTCCTGACGGGCCTGGTCCAGTTGATCAGGCGCGGCACTGCGCTGCACCAGGGCCTGGGTCCCAATCAGGGCCAAACCATCCACCACACCAAAGGCCGCATTGCTGGTGCGCGCCGCCCGTTGGCGCCCCTCCGGGAAGGTGAGCGTCAGCCGCAAACCCCGGCGATCCGGCAGGAGCGGGCGAAGGTTGCTCTCGAGCAATTGCCTGGCATAGGCCGAGAGGCAGGCCTCGCCGGAGGCTGCGTGCACACCCACGCCCTCCCCAGCCAGCAACTCCAGCCAAGGCTGTTCCCCCTCAGCATCCGTCCAACTGGCCTCCACCCAAACCTGCAGGCCGCGGGTGAGGTCCAGCACCTCTCCGGGGTCACAGCAACTGGTGGCCAAGGCCCGCCCCGGGCCCAACCGTGCGGCGGCCTGGACCGGAATCACCGTGGCTTCAAGGCCCGCTTCTGGATCCAGCAGGAGCGGAACCTGCGCTTGAAAAGGCTGGCCAAGCAACTCTCGAACCGCCGCGACCGCTGCAGCCGCAACCCAGACCGGCAGGGTGTAGCCGCACTCAGCCATGGGCCAGGGAAGGGTGAGGTCCGTTTTTTATGTTGGTCGATTGCGCTGCTGATCCAACGGGCAGCGATCGCCCCGGCTCACCCACCATGCAGGACAAGCTGACTCTGATGATCCCCGGCCCCACACCGGTGCCGGAAAGCGTCCTGCAGTCCATGGGGCGTCACCCCATTGGACACCGCAGCGCGGACTTCCAGAAAATCGTTGAGCGCACCACCGCCCAACTCAAGTGGCTGCATCAAACCAGCAATGACGTTCTGGTGATCACCGGCAGCGGCACCGCCGCCATGGAAGCCGGAATCATCAATGTGCTGAGCAAAGGGGACAAGGTCCTCTGCGGCGATAACGGCAAATTTGGCGAGCGCTGGGTGAAGGTGGCTCAGGCCTACGGCCTGGAGGTGGAGGTGATCAAGGCGGAGTGGGGCTCCCCGCTGGATCCCGAGGCATTCCGTGCCGCCCTGGAGGCCGACTCCAGCAAGGCGATCAAGGCCGTGATCCTGACCCACTCGGAAACCTCCACCGGGGTCATCAATGACCTCGAGACCATCGCCAAGCACGTCAAAGCCCATGGCACAGCGCTGACGATCGCTGACTGCGTCACCAGCCTCGGGGCCTGCAACGTGCCCATGGACGCCTGGGGGATCGACATCATCGGATCCGGGTCCCAGAAGGGCTACATGATGCCCCCGGGTCTGGCCTTCGTGGCCATGAGCGACAAGGCCTGGGAGGCCTACGGCCGCTCCGACCTGCCGAAGTTCTATCTGGATCTGGGCAAGTACCGGAAATCGGCGCAGGCCAACAGCAACCCCTTCACCCCGGCGATCAACCTCTACTTCGCCCTGGAAGCGGCGCTCGAGATGATGCAGGCCGAAGGGCTCGAGGGCATCTTTGCCCGCCATGCTCGTCATCGCGCTGCCGCCCAAGCGGGCATGAAGGCCATCGGCCTGCCCCTCTATGCCGCGGAAGGCTGCGGCAGCCCGGCCATCACCGCCGTGGCTCCCGAGGGGATCGATGCCGAGACCCTTCGCAAGAAGGTCAAGGATCGCTTTGACATCCTTCTGGCCGGTGGCCAAGACCACCTCAAGGGCAAGGTCTTCCGCATCGGCCACCTGGGCTTCGTTTGCGATCGCGATGTGCTGACCGCCGTCGCAGCGATTGAAGCCACCCTGCAGGAACTCGGACTGCACAAGGGGACCCCTGGTTCTGGCGTGGCAGCCTGCGCAGCCGCCCTGGCCAGCTGAAGCAGGCGACCACAGGGGAGCCCCTTCAGCAGGGCTCCCTTGCTAGGTTGATTGGGATAGAGAAAAGCCTTGATCACGGCTTTTGACTATCAAATTGCGGATGTAATTCAGTGGTAGAATGTCAGCTTCCCAAGCTGAACGTCGCCGGTTCGAGCCCGGTCATCCGCTTGAGAATTAGTTTCTGGGCTTAATCAGCTGCATCACCTGCGGCCCCACGCTTCCTGCGCGGCGCTCGCAATCGAGGGAACGGAGAATATCGCGCGCTGACTGTTCAATTTCACCGCTTGATGCGGCCTGCTCAGCCGAAGCCGAAAAAGCGGCGGCTGCACGCATCAAATCGTCTCGTCGCTCGGCTACAGGTGCCTGCTGGCTGGATTGCATTTATTTGATCTTGCCTGAATAAATATTAGTCGCCACGTTGAAGCGACCCCGAACGGTGGGGCTGCCCTGACACAACTGAAACGGATCGGCCGAGTGGTTTTAGGTGCCCGGTTCCTCGCGATTGCCGCCCAGTGCTGCGATCTGATCACGCAGTTGCCTCACTCTTGAAGCATCACCACGGGTGATGGCCACGGCGAGGGCGAACTCGAGTTTCTCGAGCTGATGGCCGCCCTCAGCAAAAGAACGGCTGGCGCAGGCAGGTGTACCCGAGGCGGCAGGGGCAACGGGAACAGAGCGATGGCTGTTGGAGAAGGCCATGGTTCGCTTTCTTTCCATTGTGCCCCCGGCGCAAGGGGTCATGCAGCCATGAACTCATCCTCGTGAGGATTCACCGACGCAGGGACCTCCTCCTCGCTCACGCCGTCCTGCAGGAGGCTGCGGCAGTCGGCCAACAGCGTCTCCACATGGTCGAGACGGCTCAGCTCCTCAGGATCAGGCGTCTCGACAAAGGAGACCTGGTCCAGTTGCAGCTCCATCGCATTGAGGCGCTGCTCCAACTTCACCAGCCGCTGCGAGAGGGCCGCGACGGTCTGAGCGAGGTCCTCTGTGGTGCGCGTGATGCGAAACGAGACCGATTCGCCAGCCATGGACAGGGTTCAACTCGCCCGATAACACCACAGCCCTGGGCAGTTCTCAAGCCCAAGCGGCCAAGCAGACTGAAGGCATTCCAGGGCAGCCCGGCGATGCCATCAAGCCTCCACCTGCTGGCCTATGTCCTGGCGGGCATTGGCGGCGGTTTGCTGGCGCTGCGCACGGGGATCCCCGCCGCACCCCTCGCTGGCGCGCTGCTGGGAGCGGGACTGCTGAGCATGAGCGGCAAGCTCGAGGCCGCCAACTGGCCCGCAGGCACCCGGACTGCCCTGGAAATTGGCATCGGAACCGTCATCGGCACCGGATTAACAGCGACGGCCTTCAGCGAGCTCAAGCAGCTCTGGCGGCCGGCCCTCTTGATCACGCTCACCCTGGTGATGACCGGCCTGGTGGTGGGGCTCTGGTGCAGCCGTCTGCTGGGAATGGACCCGCTCATCGCCCTCTTGGGAGCCGCACCAGGGGGAATCAGCGGCATGAGTCTGGTGGGCGCCGAATTCGGAGTCGGTGCGGCCGTTGCTGCCCTTCACGCCGTCCGCTTGATCACGGTGCTACTGGTGCTGCCGCTGGCGGTCAGGCTGCTCCTGGGCCACGGGGACCTGCCGCCGCCTGCCAGCTGATTGATCGGCACCTGGATCCAGGGGGAAACGATCGATACGGTGGGACACCCAATGCCATTCCCCTGCTTCGGCATGCGTCTTTCCCTGTCCCTCAACAGCCGGCTGCTTCGGCTGGCTGCAGCCCTTCCGCTTGCTGCCCTGGGCTGGTCTGCGCTGCCGACCGCCGCTCTGGCCGGCAATGAAACCGGTGCCAAAGGAGCACAGATCTATTGCTTCATGCGCAGCAGCGGCAACAACCACGAAGTGAGCTGGAAAGCGGCCTACGCGGTCATCAAGCGTCAGAGCGCCTCGGTCTTCAAGACCTCGCCTGAGCACGCCGCGGTGATGATCACCGAAGCCGTCGTCGCCGATCCCGGCAAATTCAACGACTGCGGTCGCTACCTGGGCGATCTCTACGTCAAGGCGGTGGACACCAACGAAGAGAAGAGCCAGTCCACCCACCCCGACAGCACCAACCGCACCAGCACCAGCTCCGGCATCACCAGTGACACCGGCGGCAGCGGCAGCTCGAACCGCTACGCCTACTGAGGCTGATGGCAACCCGCACCCGCTCCTGGCTACCGCCATCCCTGGGGGCGGGTCTGCTCTGGCTCGTCCTCAGCAGCTGCAGCGCTCCACCCGAGCCCGGCCAGAGTCAAACCAAGGTTGATGACTGCCTACGCAACGTCAACCTTGATCGGTTGCCTGCCTTGCTCAAGCACTGCGATGCCGTGGTGGAGGCCTTCCCAGAACACCCCCAACCCCGCAATGAGCGGGCCCTGCTGCTGAAATTGGCGGGCAAGCCACAGGAGGCCTGCCGCGACAGCCTCAAAGCCGCGGCCCTGGTGAAAGAAGGCAAACACCCCGTCGACGCCCTGATGCGCGACGAGATCGATTTGCGGCGGCGCAACTGCATCCGCCTCACCACTGATCGAGCAGCTGCTGCACCATCCGCGGCAGCGGCTGACGCTCCAGCTGAGCCTGGCCGCGACTGAGCAACAGGGCAATGCGCTCGGCCTTATCGGCAATCAGCCCGTCCACCAGCTGATCCGCGACGCCAAGCTGAAGCCAATGGCACTCCAGGGTCCCCTGCATACCAATGCGGTGGCAACGGTCCTCGGCCTGCTCAGCGTCGCCGGGGGTCCAGGGCCTCTCCAGCAGGACCACATGCTTGGCCCGATGCAGGGTGAAGCCCAGGCCTCCAACGCCGTAGGTGCTGATCAGCAGCTGCTCGTGGCCAGCCTGAAAGCGATCCACCACACCTTGGCGCTCTGCGGCGGCCAGGCGTCCGGTCAGCAGGGCACCCCCTAGTCGCTGCTGCAACAACTGGGCCGCCGCCACAAAGGCCGTGAAGACCACAACGGCTTGCCCCTCGGCCTGCAGCCTGGCCAGCAGGGCGGCGGCGGCGGGGAGCTTGTACTCCGCGCCGATCTGACGCAGGGCGGTCAGTACGGCTAAGGCCTCGGCGTCGCGGCGCACCAAGCCCGCAGCGGCGCGGCGGCGATAGTCATCCACCTTCAGTTGCAGGCGGTGCTGAAAGCCCTGACCCTCCGCCTCCGACAGGCTGACGGGAAGCATCTGCCGGCGTTTCGGGGGGAGATCCAGACAGTCCTGTTTGCGGCGATGCAGCAGCAGGGGCCTGACCAGGCGCTGCAGCTCCGGCAGGTGGGTGGCCCCGGTCGCACTCCACTGCCGGGTGCCCGAGCGTTCATGCCAATGGCCAAGGCAGTAGCGCTCCTCGAACGCGCGTTGGTCCTTCGCCAGGGGGTGGCCGATGGCCGCCAGCAAGGGGAACAGCTGCGCTGGGCGGCCGTTTTTCATCGGAGTGCCGCTGAGCAACCACGCCACCCGCAGCCGCGGATGGCGCGCCAGACGCAGGAAGGCCTGGGTGCGCGCAGCGGACAAGTTCTGGGCGTAGTGGGCCTCGTCCGCGATCAGAACCGTGCCGGCCTCCGGCAGCTCCTGCGGGAGCGCCGCCCAACTGAGCAGGGTGATCTGCAGTTGCAAGGCCGCCGCCTCCTGGCGCCAATGGCGATGGAGCCCCGTGGGAGCGATCACCACCACGCAGCAATCCGCCGCCCGGACCATCGCGCGCGCGGCCACAAGCGCCGTCAGGGTTTTTCCCAGGCCCATGGCATCGGCCAGCACCGCACCACGCCGCGCCAGCAACCAGCGCACTGCAGCCCGCTGATGGGCAAACAGCTCCCGGCCGTCCGGCAAGGGTTCCGCTAATCCGGCGCTGGCAATCAGCTCGCGATGGGGCGGCAAGGGGGGCAGAGGCTGCTCGAGCCAGCTGCACCACTGGGGCAACGGCGGCTCCATCGCGAAGCGCTTGCCGAAGTGCTGACGCAGGACCAAGGCCGCTTCCAGCGGGAACTCCCAGCAGCCCTGCTTTGAGCGCCAAAAGCCTCGGGGGCGCACCGCCCTGAGCTGGGCCTGGGTGACCGCATCAAAGGGCAGAACCAACTCGATGGCCCCTGATGCTCCCAACCGCATCAGGCAGCGCGAGGTGCGTTGCTGGGCCGTCTGAGCTGGGGCAGCAACTCATAATTTAGCGAAGCTCAGGGCGGGCGCAACAGCTGCAATAAGCCTTGCAAAATGCATCGTTCGACACATTGACATCCCAGCCACTCAGGTCAGACTCCCTGCAACCGAATTATTCGGATGCACAGCAGGGATGCCGTTTTCCTTGAAGACTTGTGCCCCAAACTTCGTGTTCGCCGGTGGAGACAATCCCTCCACACTTACACCGGAAAAACGTGCATCTACTGCGGCAAACCTTCTGAGTCTATTGATCACGTTTTTCCGCAAAGTCGCGGTGGCTTAAGCGTGACCGAAAACTGCGTTCCCGCTTGCCTGGCCTGCAATGGCCGCAAGAGCGACGCTGACGCTTTCGAGTGGTACCGGCAGCAGCGCTTCTACGACCCCCGCCGAGCCATGGCCATCCGCGCCTGGACCGACGGTGACCTGCGCCTGGCCCTGCGCCTGCTGCAGTGGGCGAGCCCAGGCGCCATTCCCGCGCCCGCAGCGCCTGACTCCGGCTTCAATCCCATGCAGCCGTACCTGCAGGCCGCCTAAGTCACCAGATCCGGCAGGCCGCAGCGCCGTTATGGCGCTGGCAAATCTCCGCCTGAGCCTGGGGCTGGTCGGGAGCCAGCAGCAGGGCCGAGAACAGCGTCAGCGCCAAAGCCGTCAGGCCAATCAGGCGACGCGGGGCGCCAACCTGCGAACGCCGCCGAGGACGCACACGCCCAGGGACCTGGCCCACGAAGGAGGACGCAAGAGGGGCGGGGAAGCAAGATGCAGTCATTGATCAGCGGGCGAGTAATACAGGTGTACTCATGACGGCTCGCGGTGTCAACCCCTCCTCCCGCGTGCTGGTCCTCGGCGGGGGATACACAGGCCAACGCTTTGCCGATGCAGCCAGAGCACGCGGGGCCCAGGTCTGGCTGACCTCGCGCTCGATCAAGGAGGGCTCGCAGTGGCTGCACTTCAATGCGGGCGAGGGGGCCGTCCCGCAGCTTCCTGAAGGCCTCAGCCATGTGCTGATCACCCTTCCGCCCAACAAGAACGGCGAGGACGACGCCTACAACCTTCTGGGGGAGTCCCTCCGGCACCAGCCCCTCCAGTGGGTGGGTTACCTATCGACCACGGGGGTCTACGGCGACACCCAAGGACGCTGGGCCGATGAACAGAGCCCGACAGAGCCAGGCCTTCGCCGCAGCCAATCCCGCCTGCAGTGCGAGCAACGCTGGCTGGCCAGCGCTCTCCCCCTACAGAGTTTTCGGCTGCCCGCGATCTACGGACCGGGTCGTTGCCCCTTCCAGCAGCTGCAACAAGGCCAGGCCCGCTTGATCCACAAGCCCAAGCAGGTGTTCTGCCGGATCCATGTCGATGACATCGTTGGCGCCTTGCTGCACTGCTGCGGCCTACCCCCGGAGGCCAGGCCAGCGGTGCTCAACGTCAGCGACGATCTGCCCTGCCCCTCGAGTGAAACGCTCGGCTATGCCGCCCACCTGCTGGGTTGCAAATTGCCAGCCGTACGCAACTTCCGCGACGCCCAGGCAGAGATGAGTGCGATGGCCCTGAGCTTCTGGGCCGACAACCGCCGCGTCAGCAATGCGCGGCTGTGCCAGGACCTGGGCTACCAACTGCGTTACCCCAGCTATCGGGAAGGATTTGCCGCCAGCTGGAAGGAGGAGCAGAACCGTCCCAAGTGATGGAATAACGCTTAGATGCGGTTTGCGCCTGAACCCGCCGGACCTTGATCCGGGTCCGGAACGAACGGCACCCCGGCATCGTGGAAGAGACGATTCCAGTGCAACTCCACCCAGCCGTTCTGCACACCCTTCACCAGGGCAAAGCCCATCCCGATCAGCAACAGCCAACGCAACATGGGTGATCCGCCAAGCGACAGCAACGCTAAGCGCCCCCGCTTGATCGTCTCCCTTGGCGATCCCGCCGGCATCGGAGGCGAGGTCACGCTCAAAGCCCTGGCCCGCTGGACCCCCGCTGGCCAGCCGCCGCTGCTGGTGGGTTGCCGCCGCTGGCTGGAGGAGACCTACACGCAACTCAAGGGGCAGACAGACGCCCCCCTGGCGGACCCCGCCCAGCTCGAGGTGGTGGATTGCCCGCTCGAGCAACCCGTCAAACCAGGGACCCCCAGCGCCATCAGTGGTGAAGCCAGTTTCCGCTGGCTCACCCAGGCCGTTGAGTTGGTGCAACAGGGCTCCGGCCAAGCCCTTGTCACTGCCCCGATCGCCAAACAGCACTGGCACGCAGCGGGCCATGACTACCCCGGTCAAACCGAACGCTTGGCTGAGCTGGCTGGAGCCAAGGAAGCCTCGATGCTCTTCACCGCCCGCTCCCCCCAGAGCGGCTGGCGGCTCAACACCCTGCTCGCCACCACCCACATTCCGCTTCAGCAGGTTCCCCAAGCCCTGAACCCTGAGCGGGTGCGGGCCAAGCTCGACGTCTTACTGGCGTTTTGCCGTCGCTTTCGCCACGAGCCGACCCTGGCCGTCGCAGGACTCAACCCCCATGCGGGCGAGGCCGGACGTCTTGGACGCGAGGAGCGGGACTGGCTTGAGGCCACGCTTGAGGAGTGGAGCGCGCGGCACCCTGAGGTCACCGTGCTGGGGCCACTTCCACCTGACACCTGCTGGCTGAGCGCGGGCATGGCCTGGCAGCAGGGCGGAGGCGCTCCCGATGGCTTCCTCGCGCTCTACCACGATCAGGGCCTGATCCCCGTCAAGCTGCTGGCCTTTGACCAGGCGGTCAACACCAGCCTGGGCCTGCCCTTCCTGAGGACCTCACCGGATCACGGAACCGGGTTCGACATCGCCGGCCTTGGCATTGCCCGCGCAGCCAGCATGGTGGCGGCCTTGGAGGCCGCTGAGGAATTGGGCTAGGCGGGTTTCACCCGCATCAGCACCTGGCCAAATTCAACCGGGGTGCCGTTCTCGACCAAGATCTCCACCACCTCACCGCTCACCTCGGACTCGAGCTCGTTCATGAGCTTCATCGCCTCGAGGATGCAGACGGTCTGGCCGACATTGATCTTGGCGCCGAGCTCCACGAATGCCGACTCGCCGGGAGCAGGGGAGCGGTAGAAGGTCGCCACCATCGGAGCGGTGATCTCAATCAGATCACTGCGGGCCGCAGCGGCGGCCGGGGGAGCCGCGGAGGGGGCAGCGGCAGGTGCGGCTGCAGCAGGAGCCGCAACCGGAGCGGCGGCCTGCATCACAACCTGGGGCTGGACCCCCGGAAGATTGCGACGCAATTCCAAGCGGAAGTCATCACCTTCGAGCTTGAGCTCTTGGATGTCGCTGTCCCCAAGCAGGGCAATCAGCTCACGCAGCTGGTTGTGGTCAAGTTGCATGGGATCAGTTCTCGCGGCCCAGGTAGCTGTCGGTGCGGGTGTCGATCTTGATCTTTTCGCCGATCGAGAGGAACAAGGGAACCATCACCTGAGCGCCGGTCTCGACGATGGCGGGCTTGGTGCCGCCCGTGGCGGTATCGCCCTTCACACCGGGGTCAGTTTGGGTGATTTCCAGAACAACGGAATTCGGGAGTTCCACTTCCAAAGGCTTCCCGTTCCAATAGACGACATTCACCTCCATGCCTTCCTTGAGGTACTTGCGCTGATCGCCGATCTGCTTGGCGGTCAGACGGGTCTCCTCATAGGTGGACATGTCCATGAAGACAAAGTCATCAGCCTCCATGTAGGTGTGCTGAAGCACAGCCTTCTCGAGAACCGCCTGGGGAACGGTTTCACCAGCGCGGAAGGTTTTCTCAACGACGTTGCCGGACTGCACGGCCTTGAGCTTGGTGCGGACAAAGGCGGAGCCCTTGCCGGGCTTCACATGCAGGAACTCAACAACGCGCCAGACCTGACCGTCGATCTCGATCGTCGTACCGGTACGAAAGTCGTTGCTCGAGATCATTCCGGCATAACGGTTCAGGCGGGATTGTACGGCTGTGGCAGAGTCCCGGCAGAGACAAGGCTGCAGCATGGATCTGAAGCGCTGGCTGGATCGCTGGGTGCCCGCCCTGCTGATCGCAATTGCTTTCGCTGCCTTCCCGCTGGTGCCACCGGCCCAGGCTGCGCTGCCGCCTGGCAATGCCGTCAAGGATCCCGCTGCCATCCTTCGTAACGCTCTGCCGATCGACCAGTCGGATCTGCAGACGCTGCAGCACAGGCTGGAGAGCACCAGCGACGACCTCAGAGCCAAGCGCTGGAGCGCCCTGGTCAATACGGTCAATCGGAGTCAGGCGCTGCTCAAGACCCGCGCCGACTCCATCGTGGCGAGCCTGCCGGAAGCCAAGCAAGCCGAGGGGAAGACCTTGATGGCCGCCCTGCAAAGCCAGATGGAGACCCTCGTGGAGAGCAGCGAGAGCTCTGACCGCGATCGATTCCTCGACGACCGGCGCGCTGCCCTCAGCACCGTCGGGGACCTGGAAGCACTGCTCGTGGGTGACTTCCCCTTCCAAATCCCCAGCGAGTTCGACGCCCTGCCCAGGCTGCTGGGCCGCGCCACCGTTGAGATCGAGACCACCAAAGGGATGCTTACCGCTGTGGTGGACGGCTACAACGCACCACTGACGGCCGGGGCCTTTGTGGACCTGGTGAAGCAAGGCTTCTATGACGGACTGCCCTTCACCCGAGCCGAGGACTTCTACGTTCTCCAGACCGGAGACCCCAAGGGTCCTGAGACCGGCTACATCGACCCCAAGACCAAGGGCGAGCGCCAGGTGCCGCTGGAGATCAAGGTGCCCGGTGAAGCCGAGCCCTTCTACAACGCCACCTTTGAAGACCTGGGCCGTTTCGAAGCCACCCCGGTCCTTCCCTTCGCGACCCTCGGGACCATGGGTTGGGCCCACTCGGATGAATCCCTCGCCGATGGTTCCTCCCAGTTCTTCTTCTTTCTCTACGAGGCCGAACTAACCCCCGCAGGCCTGAACCTCGTCGATGGCCGCTACAGCGCCTTTGGTTACGTGGTGGATGGGTTTGAGGTGCTCGAGGAACTGGGCATCGATGACGGCATCGTCCGCGCCCGACTGCTCGACGGAGCCGAGAACCTCAAAGCCCACGCCTAGATGCGACTCGATCAGCTCGGCGAATGGGAGCTGATCGACCGGCTCTCGGCCTACGCGCCCCCCGGCCAGCTGGCTGACGACGCGGCGATCTTGCCGGGAGCCGTGGTGGTCAACACCGACGTCCTGGTGGACACGGTCCACTTCAGTGACGCCACCATGTCGGCCCAGGACTTGGGCTGGCGGGCGGCAGCGGCCAACCTCTCCGACCTGGCGGCCATGGGCTGCAGCGACGTGATCGGCCTCACGGTTGGCCTCGTGGCACCAGGAGCAACCCCCTGGAGCTGGGTCGATGGGGTCTACCAGGGACTCTCCGAAGCCCTGGCTCGTTTTGGCGGCACCTTGCTCGGCGGTGACTGCAGTAGCGGCAGCCAGCGCCTCCTCGCCATCACGGCCCTTGGCCGGCTGGGGCCTGGCGCCATCCGCCGCGGCGACGGCCAACCCGGCGATTGGCTCGTGAGCACCGGCCCCCATGGCCTCAGCCGCTTGGGGCTAGCGCTGCTGCAAGGCGAGCGCAGTGCAGCGATTCCTGAGGATCTGCGGGAGCGCGCCATTCGAGCCCACCAAAGGCCCCTCCCCCGGCTCGATGCCATCCCAGCCCTCGAAGCAAGCCAGCCCCAGGGGAGCCCATGGCGAGTCGCTGGCACCGACAGCAGCGATGGCCTGCAACGCGCGCTGCTGAACCTGGCCAAGGCCAGTGGCTGTGGGGCACAACTACGGCGCACAGGCCTGCCCCTTGACCCCGCCATGGCGCCGCTCGCCGATGCAGAGCGCTGGTGCCTGAATGGGGGCGAAGACTTTGAGCTGGTCCTCGCCCTGGAGCCGACCTGGGCCGAGCGGCTCTGCGCTGCACTACCGGGCTGCCAGGTGATTGGCGAACTGGTGGAGCACTCCTCCCCAACCCTGACCTGGAGCGAGACCGGGCTGCCCCTTCAGGAGAGCGATCCGGGCTACCGGCACTTCAGCTGATCGCACAACCATCAAAAAGCCGCCCCGAAGGGCGGCTGATGGAAAGAGGTTGAGCGGGCGCTCAGATCACTTCCAGTTCTTGGCAACGATCTCGGCCAGGTCAACGACGCGCTGGCTGTAGCCCCACTCGTTGTCGTACCAGCAGATGACTTTGACCATGTTGCCGCCCATCACCAGGGTGAGGTCGGAGTCAACGATGGTGCTCTCATCGGTGCCGGCGTGGTCGCTGGAGACCAGGGGCAGGTCGGTGTACTTGATGATGCCCTTCATGCCGTTCTCAGAGGCGGCCTTGAGCACTGCGTTGACCTCCTCTTTGGTGGTCTCGCGGCTCATCTCGAGCACCATGTCGACGACGGACACGTTGGGGGTGGGGACGCGCAGGGCGATGCCGCTGAGCTTGCCCTTCACCTCGGGGTAGACCAGAGCCACGGCCTTGGCTGCACCGGTGCTGGTGGGAACGATGTTCACAGCAGCGGCGCGGGCGCGGCGCAGGTCACGGTGGGAGGCATCGAGGATGCGCTGGTCACCGGTGTAGCTGTGGGTGGTGGTCATCGTGCCTTTGACGATGCCGAAGGCCTGATCCAGGACCTTGACCACAGGCGCCATGCAGTTGGTGGTGCAGCTGGCGTTG